>JAUQOX010000162.1 GCA_030550695.1 Gemmatimonadota bacterium
CCCGATAGAAGCCCGGCACCAGCGGGGCCCGGAGGGGCTCGGCGATCCGGTCCTCCACCGCCCGGGCAATGAGGTCCCAATCCCGGCGGAAAAGGCCCACCATGAGGGCGGCGGTGTTGGCCCATTGGGCCACCGCCCGGTCCAACGGCACCGACTGGCCGAGGATCTGCCGGGCTCTCGCCGTTTCCATCTCCAACCGAGGATGCACGTGGGCGGCCCAAAGATCTTCGGGTACCTCCACTTCGATGATCCGAAGGGGCTCCCAGGGGGGCACCAGGACCAAGCCGCCGCAGAGGGAAGGGGCGGCGTTGTCCGGGTGGGCGCTCCCCGCCGCCACCCTTTCCCCCTCCAGGGCACAGCGGAGGAGGGTCTCCCGGGGGAAGCGGGTTTCCAGGAGACCGTCCAGGGCCACGACGGCCGCCACCGCGCTGGCAGCACTCCCCCCCATTCCCCCGGACAAGGGCAGGCCCTTGCGAAGGCGCAGGCCGATCCCCTCTCGGGAAAGATCCACCCCTCCCTCCGCGAGGAGGGCCAGGGCGGCGGCGCCGGCGGTGTTCCGACGGGGATCCCGGGGAAGCCGGTGGCTGTCCGGCCCCTCCACGGCCAGGTGGAGGCCGGGCTCGTGCAGCCGTCGCACCGAGACCTCGTCGCCCCGTCCTTCCAAGGCAAGCCCCAACACGTCGAACCCACAGGCCAGGTTGCCGATGGAGCCAGGGGCGAAAGCCCGACAGGTCGCGAAGGGAGCTTTCATGCTGAGGGTCACCCCCTGAAATCTTCCCCATCGTGGTAGAGCAGCCCCTGCCGCCGGGGGCCCCCCGGGAGGGTGCCGAAGGAGGTCAACAGGGCCGGGGGAACCCCGTCCTCGCCTTCCGCGGCTCGCCCGGAGGCCCTCAAAGAGAATCTCCCAGCAAGGGAGCCGCCAGTCTCTGGGGGGAGGGCCGGGAGGGCCGGCAGAAGATCCTCGACCTACCTGCGTCCCCGAAGGGGACAAATTGTCCCTGGGGGGAGCGGCGGGGGGTGGGGAAGCTGGAGGAGGGCCTGCCAATTCCCTTTCGGGGCCCTATCTTCCCTCGGAAAGCGGCTCCGGGCCGATGTTGGCATGAAATCCGCTCAGGGAACGCTGGGGTTTTTTCGCCCTCGGGGGGCTTTTGTTCCTGAGGGCAGGGACGTACAAGGCAAAAGGGTGGATCATGGAGACGAAACTCCCCCTCGTAGGGACCGAAGCCCCGGGGGTCGAGGCTCCCAGCAAGACGAAGCAGGTCATTCGCAAGGATCTCCACACGGTGGAGATCGTTTCGGACCCTGGGGAAGGGGCCCAGAAGTGCGCCCAGATCTTCGGCTCCGTTTCGGCCAAGATGGGCAACGGGGTCTGGACGGTGGAGATCATTCCCGCGGAAATCCAGCCTCCTCCCCGGGTCCCTGCGGGAGCCAGCGGAAACCGGGTACGCCTGGGATCGGCGCCGGTGACCAACTGGGGGGATCGGGCCGAGTTGGTGGTGGCGCTGAACGAACAGGTGGTCCTCCATCGGCATCGCCTGGACGCCCTGGAAGAGGATGCCATCATCCTCGTGGAGAACATGTGGAAGACCCACAGCGACGAGGACATCCGCGCCCAGTGGGCTGCCGCTATGGAGGAGCTCTCCTCCAAGCGGTACCGGATCATCGAGGTTCCCATGCAGGAGGAGTGCCTCAAGATCGTTCCGGACCCTCGGCGCGGGAAGAACATGTTCGTGCTGGGGATCTTGAGCTATCTCCACGACCGCGACCTGGAGCTCACCAAGGAGCAGATCGCCCACGCCTTCCATAGGAAATCGGAAGAGGTCTACCTGCGGAACGTGGACCTCCTCATGGCGGGGTACCGCTGGGCCGAAGAGAACCTGGACTTCCGCTTCGAGATCCCCCCGACCCCCGATACCCGGCCCCACGTGGTGATGAACGGCAACGAGGCCGTGGCCCTCGGCGCCATTGCCGCGGGGATCGAGCTGCTGGCCATGTACCCCATCACCCCGGCCACGTCGGTGTCGCATTACATCGCAGAGATCTTCCACAAGTACGGGGGAATCCTGCACCAGGCCGAGGACGAGATCGCCGCGGCAGGGGTGGCCATCGGCGCATCCTATGCCGGGAAGGTGGCCCTCACCGTCACCTCGGGACCGGGGTTGGCCCTCAAGACGGAGTTCATCGGTTTGGCCGTGATGACGGAAATTCCCCTGGTGGTGGTGGATGTCCAGCGGGGCGGCCCTGCTACGGGCCTTCCCACCAAGGTGGAGCAGTCGGATTTGCTTGCGGCCATTTTCGGTCAGCCGGGGGACGCTCCCCACGTGGTCATGGCGCCGGCCACCATCGAGGAGTGCTTCTACGCCATGATCACCGCCCGGCGGATCGCCGAAACCTTCCGCATGCCGGTGATTGTCCTGACGGATGCCAACCTGGCCACCGGGGTCGCCCCCTTCCCCCGGCCGAAGCTGGACCCCTCGTGGGTGGCGCCGCCCCCCGATCTTTCGCCGATTCCGCCCGGCCTCAGGCCCTACGACTGGGATCCCCAAACGGGCCTTTCCCGTAGGTTCATCCCGGGCACCCCGGGTGGCATGCACACCCTCACGGGCCTGGCCCACGACGAGGGCAGTCGGGTCGCCTACACCACCGATGTGGTCCAGCGGGGCATGACCATGCGGAGCCGGAAGCTGGCCGTCTTCCAGTCCACCTTGAAACCGCCCAAGGTGAACGGACCCGAGGAGGGGGACCTCCTGGTGGTGGGATGGGGCAGCACGAAGGGAGCCATCGAAGAGGCCGTGGCCCGGGCTCAGGCGGAAGGGCTGAAAGTGTCCAGTCTTCACCTCACGTTCCTTTCCCCTCTGCAGCCGGGACTGAAGAAGATCTTCTCCCGCTTCAAGAAGGTGATCACCGTCGAGATCAACTACAGCGACGAACCGGACCACCCCTACATCACGCCGGAGAACCGGCGTTACGGCCAATTGGCCTGGCTGCTCCGGGCCTCCACCCTGGTGGATGTGGACTGTTGGACCCGGGTGTTGGGTGAGCCCTTGAAACCGGGGGCCATCCTGGAGGGGATCCGGCAGAAGATGCCCAAAGGAGGTGCGTCGTGAGCAACGCTTGCTCTTTGCTCCAGCTGGCGGAGGTGGAGGAACGGGAATATACCATGGCCGACTACGAGGGGGCCATGGCCCGGTGGTGCCCGGGTTGTGGCGACCACTCGGTGCTCACGGCGGTGCAGCGTCTCCTGACCGAAGAGCAGATCGTTCCCGAGAACACGGTCTTCGTGTCCGGAATCGGGTGCTCCAGTCGTTTCCCCCACTACGTGAAGACCTACGGCTTCCACGGTCTCCACGGTCGCGCCCTTCCCGTGGCTACCGGGATCAAGCTGAGCCGGCCCGAACTCAACGTCTTCGCCGTCATGGGCGACGGAGACTGTGTCTCCATCGGGGCGGGGCATTGGATCCACGCCATCCGCTACAACCTCAACATGGTGGCCTTGATGTTGGACAACAACATTTATGGCCTCACCAAGATGCAGACTTCTCCCACCACGCCCCCTGGGGTGAAGACCAACACCCACCCCTATGGGGCTGTTCTGCCTCCCTTGAATCCCCTGGAAGCTACTTTGGGGGTTTCCAACGCCTCTTTCGTAGCGCAGACGGCCGAATGGGTACCGGCCCATCTCTACGCCACCTTGAAGGCGGCTTATCGGCATAAAGGATTTTCCTTCGTCCGCATCGTGCAGCGGTGTCCCGCCTATCTGCCGAAGATGTACGAAGATGCGGTGACGAATCCGGACCGCCTCGAGTTCTTGGTCCATCCTGAGGGGATCGATGTGCCCGAGCTGGCCAAAGCCTACAAGAATCGGGTCCGTCACGATCCCCGCGACCTGGACGCTGCCCGGCGATTCGCCGAAGACATGTCGGTGATTCGGCTAGGTCTGTTCTTCAGGGACGAGGAACGGCCACGGTACGAAGAGCTTCGTCGGCCTCCCAAGAAGACCGTTGAAGAAAAGCTCCAACTCCTGGAGGAGGAGTTCGATCGCTATGCCGTCTGAGGAAAGGATCATCCAAGCCCTCGAAGTTCTAGCCCCCACTCGGGAGGCCTTCCTTTCCGCGGTGGCCCTCTCGGCAGAAGAGGTTCGCGGAATCCTGGAGCGGGAAGCGGAAGGACAAGAGAACCCTCTGGAGAAGTTGGCCAGAGAACTGGGTCCCCTCGGGTCGGCTCATATCGATGTGGAGCGATTGGCTCCCTTCGCCGTCAAGAAAGGGAGCCTCGACGGAGGGAAGTGGCAAAGGGTGCGGAAAGCTTACGAAACCCTGCGGGATCTCAAGAACGAGGGGGACAGCCTGTTCACGGCCCGTTGTCCCCTGGATGGCTATCTCAGGGGCACGATCCTCGAGGCCCTGGGAAAGGCAGGCCGGGCCTTCGGGGCGGCCAGGGTGGTGGAGGCGGTGCTGACCGGGATCCCGGAGCCCGAGGGAATCGAGGACGCCACGGTCTTCTTCCCCCAGAGCCGCTGGAATCGGGCCGAAAAAGCTCATGCCCCGCCTCTGGTGGTGGAGGTGGAGGGTCAGGACCTCAAGGTGGCCTCCTTGGGCGAAATCCTGGAAGGCACCCTCAAGATCGTCCTCGTGGTGAACGGACCCGCTGCCCCGGCCCCCCTGGTGCGGCTGATCACCCCGGGCGTAGCCGTAGCCCAGACGGATGACCCTGCAGATCTTGCGATTTGGGCTTCGGTTCCCGGGCCGGGCGTAGCGGCCCTCATGCCCCCAGGAGCCGCCAAGTTCCTCCACCTCCCCGGGGGAGCCACCCTGTCACACCGGCTCCAGGTCAAGCTTCTGCCGGACAAGGAACCCCGCCGGGCCCTGGGAGCCATCTCGGCGTTCCAGCAGGCCGAGGAGCTTCGGCAACTGAGAGCTCTGACCACGCCGGTGGAAACCCTGGTGTCGTCCAACGGCGGCCGTAAAGAAGAAGAACCGCTGTTGGACGAAGCGGGGCAGTTGGCGGCCTGGCTCATCCAGCAGGCGCGACTCTGACCAGGGAAGGCGGCAGAAAGGGGCAGAAAGGTCGGGAGAACCCATGGATTTGACGCTGGTTCTCACCTCTGTGGCCATCTTGGCCGGGGTGGGTCTCGTCTTCGGCAGCTTGATCGCGGCAGCCAATGCCAAGCTCAAGGTATGGGAGGATCCCCGTATCGAAGCTGTGACCGAGGTCCTTCCGGGTGCCAACTGTGGTGCTTGTGGATATGCTGGGTGCAGGGCTTTCGCCGAGGCGGCGGTAAAGGGGGTGGTGGCGCCGGCGGGGTGCACCGTCATGGGGGATGCCGACCGGGAGGAGGTCGCAAGCCTGTTGGGGGTGGAGGCCGGCGCTGCCGTGAAAAGGGTTGCCCGGCTCCTGTGTGCCGGTGGATCCGATGTCGCGCATCGGAGGGCGGTCTATCACGGCGTGGGTAGCTGTGCTGCCGCAGTGGCGGTGACGGGGGGTGGAAAGGCGTGTCCTTGGGGTTGTGTGGGGTTGGCGGATTGTGCGGTGGCCTGCACCTTCAACGCCATCACCATGAACGCCGTGGACCTTCCGGTGGTGGATCCCGAGAAGTGCACGGCCTGCGGGGATTGCGTGGATGCTTGCCCTCTGGACCTTTTCACCATCATGCCGCTGGACCACAAGCTCATCGTCCAGTGCAAAAATTTGTTGGAAGGGGAAGCTGCGGAGCAGATGTGCGCCGTGGCGTGTACAGCCTGTGGGCGGTGTGTGCAAGATGCGGCCCCAGGCCTGATCGCAATCAAGAATGGGCTGGCAGTGATCGACTATCAGAAGATCCATCTGGCCAACCCTGCTGCCACCGCCCGGTGCCCCACCGGGGCCATCGTTTGGGTGGAAGGCGCTCAGTTCGCCGGCACCCGTGAACTCGTAGGGAGCGACGTAGGATGATCAGCCCGAAGAAAGAAGAGGGACAGCAGTCCTTCAAGTATCCTGGGATTCCCGACGCCGTGGACGGCAGTACGGCGATCGTCTGGGTGGAGACCAACGCCAGCGAGGCAGCGGGGGCCTACCCCATCACTCCCTCGTCGCAGATGGGAGAAGGCTGGGCACAGGCCGTGGCCTCGGGGTACACCAACGTGAATGGCCGGCGCCTGATCTTCTTCGAGCCGGAGGGCGAGCACGCTGCTGCCAGCGTGACGGCGGGAATGAGTCTGGTGGGTTTGCGTGCCACCAACTTCTCCAGCGGCCAGGGTATCGCGTACATGCACGAGTCCCTTTATGCCGCCGTGGGGAAACGTCTGACCTACGTTCTCAACGTGGCCGCGCGGGCCATCACCAAACAGGCTCTGAACATCCACGCCGGCCATGACGACTACCACGCCGTGGACGACACCGGGTTCTTCCAGCTCTTTGCCAAGAACGTGCAGGAAGTGGCGGACCTGAACCTTATCGCCCACCGCACGGCGGAGCTTTCCCTCAACCCCGGTCTGGTGGCCCAGGATGGGTTCCTGACCAGCCATGTCATCGAGTCGGTGCGCCTGCCCGAGCGGGAGCTCATCAAGGAATACCTGGGGGATCCCGCGGACATGATCGAATGTCCCACCCCGGCCCAGAGG
>JAUQOX010000163.1 GCA_030550695.1 Gemmatimonadota bacterium
CAGAGGGGCGAGATCCTGAGGAAGCTGCGCCCTGAGGCCCCCCCCCACCGCCGCTAGGGGAAGGGCCACCAGGAGGGCCGCACACAGCAGGCGCGGTCGGCCCGGCAGGAGGGAGCCCGGAACCCTTCGGTCCCGGGGTGCCAAGAAGGACGTCGGCGTGGACACGAGTCGTGTTTTCCCGGTTTCTTCTCTGATGTTGCGAGGGGGGTGGGCAACCCTTCTGCGAAAAAGACGCAAGCCAAGGCCCCCCGGTTCCTCCCCGCCTAGGACCCTTTCGCCACCCCCGAGGTTCCCCAACCTGCGGGTGCTTTCCCTTCCCGCCGGGGGATGGGAACCAGCGAGGGGAGGCCACCCCATCTCCCACCTCGACGAACCCCCGCCCCCGGGATGGGGTAGTGTAGGATCCCGGCAAGGGAAAACAACGCCGTTCCTGTTTCAAGAGGCCCGCATCGGATTGTCGGAGCTCTCCGCCATGACGCTCCTGTTTGCTTTCGTCCTTCTGGCCACCCCCCTTCCCCCGCCCCCCGGCCACTTCCGGGAGGAACCGGTCCCGAGGGGCGTCGAGGAGGCGCCGCCGGCGCTGGTGGAGGACCCCGACCCTTGGGCAGAGCTCCTGTGGGGCGCGGCCTCCCTCCAGACCCTCCTTGCCCGGAGGGACTATCCCGCCCTGCTGGTCCTGGCCACCCTGGGCCGCATCACGGAAGCCCAGGGACCCCACGCCCCCGAGGGTTGGACAGCCTTGGTGGAGACCCTGGCCGTCGCCGGCCAAAGGCAGGACCACCCCCTCCAGCGCTGCCGCGCCCTCACCGACGTTCGCATGGGCATGCTGTGTGCGCTGGAGGGGCTGGCTCCCGTGGCTCCTCCTCCCCTGGCACGGGAAATGGCCGAGGAGACGGCGCAGGTCCTCTCCCTGGGCAGCCGAACTGCCCGGACCCTGCCTCCCGCCTACGCCGCGACCCTCGCCGGCGGCGCTGCGGCCTGGTCCGACCCCTTCCAGCGCCTGGCGGAAGAGGCTTTGGAGCGGAGCCGCCGCTCGTGGCTACAGGCGGCTTCGTTGGGTGAGGAAGCCTCGGCCCATCTGGAGGGGGTTCTCACGGCCCTGGTGGGGCTCTCGCCCCGGCTGGCCCCGGACGACATCCTGGAGGCCTTCCCGACGTTCCAGACCCTCCTAGCCCGCTACCCCCTGGGGTGGTCGCGGGCAGGCTTCGCCCCTCCCCATCCGGCAGAGGTCTTAGGCGGATATCAAGCCTATGTGGGGGACCTCATGAATTCCGTTCGGGAGTCGGCCCGGGCCCTCGGCACGGCCGGAACCCTGGGGCTCGGCGCTGCCCGTCCCGCGGATCTCCCGGGCTCGGACGACCTCATGGATTGGGCCGGTCGTCGTGCCTTCCTCTACCTGGCTTCCCGGAGCGCGGCCCTGGCCGGGGTGGAGGGCGCCTCGGTGGAGCGGATCAAGGTGGTGGGCTCGGCCGCCTCGGAGCTGCAGATGGGCGTGCTCTCCTTCGCCCGCGACCTGGCCACCCGCGGAGAAAAGGCAGCCCTGGCTGCCCTGGGCGGCAACCTGGTGGCCGCCGCCGCAGCCCTCACGGGCTTCTTCGGATTCGCCGACGGGGCCCTGGGAGGTCAGGGAGCCGGGGAGGTCCGGGCCCTCCGGGAGGCGGTGGGCTCCCTCAGGGAAGAGGTCGCCTCGCGGTTCCAACAGTTGGACCGCCGTTGGGAGACCCTCGTCTCTTCCTTGGACCAGCGCTTGGGGACCCTCGAGACCCTGGTGGCTCGGGGAAACGAGGAGGTACGCTCCGACCTTCGACAGCTCCACGAGGAGGTCTTGGCCCTCGGTGCCCGTATGGCTCGCACCGAGGAGAACCTCCTGAGCTACATGCAGGCCGGCTTCGACCGGGATTATCAACGGACCCTGGTAAAGTGCCTGGAGCACCGGGAAAGGTTCCTCCCCCCCCACAACCAGATGGATTTCAGCCTGTTCTCGGAGTGCCTGGCCGACTTCCGGACCCGGGGGACCCGAGACGCGAAGGACGCTCTGCTGACGGATCAGACGACGCCCACGGACGACGCCTCGCTGGCAGCCGCTTTGGAGGACCGTTCCACGGCCAACCTGGCCCGGAGGCTCCCCCTGCTGGGTCGTGCAGCCGAAAACCGCTACGGGTATGGCGGGTTGAGGGGGGGACGGTCCTTGGCCAACCCCGTGGAATGGTCCGTGGCCGCCGAAGCTTACCTTCGGATGCTCGACGAATGGCCGGAGCACGCCCGTTACGTCACCCCGGGGGACCTCGAGGCCCTTCGAAGCGTGGGGGAAGAGCTGCGTCAGGCCCTGAACGGGATCGTCGAAGATCCCCGAACGGGGGAGCGGGGCACTCTGCTCCTCCGGGTGGTGGGTGACTACCAGGAAAGCGTTGCAAGTCTGACCCAGGAGGTGGAGGCCCTGGCCCGGCGGTTCCAGCAGCAGGGCCTGCGGCGGGTACCGGCGGAGAGCCTGCTCCTGACCCTGGAGCCCAGCGAAGCCGGAGATCCGGTCCTGACCACTCCCGCGTTTCTCGGCGCTTGGGTCCCCCAAGAGGTGCGGACGGCAGCGGTCCTAGGGCTGGAGGAGGTGTCCCTCCATTACCGTCTCACCTTCGAGGACAGCATCTCGAGGGAGAACTTCCGGAGGCGTCTCAAGCTTTTCGGCAGGCGTCACGACCGCCTTGTCTTTTCCAGGGCCACCCTGGACGCCGAACTCCGCCTTGGTGACGCCGAGCCCCTGGCCCGCTATCGAGCCTCAGGTCCCATGACCCTGATTCGGACGGAGGAGATCGCAGGAGGGGCGGAGAGCGACAAGGTCAAGAAGGTCCTGGAGCGAGTCCCGGACGCCAGGGGCCATTTCTTCCAAAACGTCTGGCCCGGTCTGGCCGCCGACGGGTCGGCGTGGCGGGCCACCGCCGTACCCGGAAACGTCCTTTCCCGATTGGATCGGGCCATCGGCGAAGAGCTGGAACGGCACGCCTCCCAAGGTCTCGACAATGTGTTCACTGCGGTATGCCGGCCGGCCGGTCCTCCGGACCGTTTGTCGGAGGACGATCAGGAGAGTGTCGTCAGGATCCAAAGAGCCCTCCTGGGGATGACGGCCACCCGGGGTCTTTTGGAGTCCTACCTGCTCTTGGGGCTCCCCTTTTCCGTGGAGGAAAACGCCCGTTTGGCCGAAAGCCTTACCGGCCCCAGGGCCCTCTTCGACCAACGATCCCTCTGCGGCGCATTGGCCGGAGGAGCCAACCCCATGCGGCTCCTCTGGATCGAAGAAGAGCCCCGCCGAAGGGCCGAGCACATCGAGGCTGCCCTCACCGAGGTCCTCTCTTCGACGGACTCGTCCACCGAACTCCTCCCCATGGTGGATCGGACCCTTCAGGGCCTGGAAGCCTCGGTTCGTCTGCAGCGGATCCGGGCCGAGCTGGCCCAGCGTACCGAATGAACCAAGGGGGACCGGTGGAGGTGTTGATCGTGGGTTGCGGGGTGGCGGGTGCCGCCGTGGCCCTGGAGCTGGCTTCCCGGGGAGTTCCGGTGACCGTTCTGGACCGGGACCAGCCTGGGACGGGGGCCACCGGAGCGTCGGCCGGTATGCTTTGCCCCCAATACGAAACGCCCGATCCCGGTCCCGCTTTCCGTTTCGGGGTGGAAAGCCGGGCCCTTTGGCCCGAGTTCGCCCGCAGGGTGGAGGTCCTGGCAGGCTGGCCCTTGGGGCTCCGGGCGGACGGAATGCTGGTGGCCAACCGCACGCCCCAGGAAGAAGAGCAAGCCCGAGGGATGCTGGATTGGCAGCGGCAGGCTGGCCTGGGGGGGGAGATCCTTTCCCCGGCCGAGGCCAGAAAGATCCACCCCCACCTCCACCCCGACGTGCCCTCGTGGTGCTGGCTCCCCCACGAAGGCCAGGTGGATGCCCAACGGCTGGCGGTGGCTCTGGCCGATGCCGTGCGGGGAAGCGGGGCCCGTCTCCTGGTAACCCGGGAAGCCACAAGCCTCTGGGTCGAAGGCGAAAGGGTGCGGGGGGTACACCTTGCGGACGGCTCCGCCCTGGAAGCCGCTTCGGTGGTGGTGGCGGCGGGGGCGTGGGCCCCTCTGATCCGCGACCTGCCGTCCCTTCTTCCGGTTCGGCCGGTCCGGGGACAGATCCTCCGCCTGCGCCCCCCTTCCCCCTCCCCGTGGCCCTTGGTGGCCGATCACCAGGGGTGTTACCTGGTACCCCGGGAGAACGGAACCCTCCTGGTGGGATCCACCATGGAGGAGGTGGGCTATGACGAGGGAGTCACCGACGAGGGCCGGGCCCGCCTGGCCGAAGGGGCCGCTTCCCTCCTCCCCCCTTTGGAGCAGGCCCGCCTGGTGGAGCGATGGGCGGGCCTCAGGCCCATGACCCCGGACACCCTTCCCATCCTCGGTCCCGATCCCCGCCTCCGAGGGCTGCACTACGCCACAGGTTACGGACGAAACGGGATCCTCTTTGCCCCCCTGGCCGCCCGGGCTGTGGCCGACCTTCTCTTGAAAGACACCACCCCCGTGGCCTGGGAGCCCTTCTCCCTGGCCCGCTTCTTCTGAGGTTCCGGACCCGCATCGGGGGGCTTTTCCCCCTCCGGGGGTCCCAGGCCGAACCGGCGACCACCAGGAACGGCCTCAGGCCCACCGCCGGAGGGTTTCGAATGGAATAGGCTTCCCGAGGGGCTCCCTCCTCTGCCCCAGTCCGATTCCCCAAGACCCCACGGAGGCCCTATTATCTCACGATGTTCGTTCCTCACCTCCACCGTCGAACCCCGGAGGCCTTCGCCATGTCCTTTCGTCTCCAGCGGGCCCGGACCCTCCTCCCCTGGGTAGCCCTGGTCCCCTTGGCCGTCGCCTGCGGGCGGGAAAAGACCCCACCACCGGCCTTTCCCGAACTGGGCGACCCTCTGGCCGAGCCCCAAGCCTTCTCCCTCTTCGGCGAGCCCCTGTACGCCCGGCCGGACACCACGGGGGCCATTGCTGCCGCCGACTCCGCCCTGGCCCTGGCTCCCGACAGTGTGGAACTCCTCATCGCCGCCGCCCGCGTGCGGCGCAATTTCTGGCAGTACCGACAAGAGGTGGCCCTGTACACCCGGGCCTTGGAGCTGGCTCCCTCGGACTGGCGCATCTACCGCTTCCGCGGCCACCGCTACCTTTCCCTTCGGGACTTCCCCAAGGCCGTGGCCGATCTGGAGAAGGCCCGGGACTTGGCTCCCTATAGCTGGGACGTGGCGTACCACTTAGGGCTTGCGTATTTCCTGCTGGGGAGATATCAGGACGCCTGGGAGGAGTATCGGCGCTGTCTGTCGCTGGCCGACGACCCGGCGGCCCGGGCATGGGATTCGGCGGATTTCCGGAGCTGT
Source organism: Gemmatimonadota bacterium (assembly GCA_030550695.1). Taxonomy (GTDB): domain Bacteria; phylum Gemmatimonadota; class Gemmatimonadetes; order Longimicrobiales; family Gaopeijiaceae; genus JAUQOX01. The sequence goes on from JAUQOX010000163.1 coordinate 5,382, forward strand.
GCCGCCAACGCCGACGATCCCGAGTCCAAGGTGGCCATGACCGAGTGGGCGGTACGGGCAGCATTGCGGGCCGGTGACCGGGCCGGTGCCGAAGCCCTCCTAGCTACCGTCCCGCCGGACCTGGACCTGGCGGAAAACACGGCCTACTATCACGACCTGCTGTTCTACAAGGGCCTCAAGACGGCCGAAGAGCTCCTGAGTCCAGGCCCCGACGCCCCCTACCGGAAGGAAACCGTGGGCTTCGGAGTGGCCAACTGGATGCTCGTCCAGGGCGATACCGCCGGTGCCTTGGCCCTGTTGGAAGAGCTGGTGCAAGACCCCTGGTGGCCCGGGTTCGGCCGAATCGCCGCCGAAGCGGAGCTGGCCAGGCTTCGGCAGCGGTAGAGGCGGAATTCCCCGACGTACCCTTCCTCCGGCAGGAACACCCATGATGCATCGAAGATCTGAGCCGTTTGCTTCTCGCTTCCCTTGGAGCCTCCTGGGGGCCCTCCTCCTGGCGCTCTCCTCCCCCTTGGGGGGCCAGACCCTGGCCCAATGGAACCGCTACCCGGCCATTTCGCCCGACGGCACGACCATCGTGTTCACCTACCGGGGGGATCTGTACCGTGTGCCGGTGACGGGAGGAACGGCCGTCCCCCTCACGACCCACCTGGCCCATGACTTCATGCCGGTCTGGAGCCGGGACGGCCGTCACATCGTCTTTGCCAGCAACCGGCACGGGAACTTCGACCTTTTCCTGATCCCGGCCTCCGGGGGCGAGGCCCGACGGCTCACCTACCACTCCGCCGACGAGTTCCCCTACGCCTTCGAGCCCGGCGATACCACCATCCTCTTCGGGGCGGTGCGCCAGGATTCGCCCACCTACCGGGGCTATCCCACGGGATCGCAGCCGGAACTCTACCGGGTCGGGGTGAACGGAGGCCGGGTGCGTCAGGTCCTCACCACCCCGGCCGAAGCGGTCCAGGTGGTGGGCAACGGCGAGTACCTCCTTTACCACGACAAGAAAGGCGGCGAGAACGAGTGGCGGAAACACCACACCTCGTCCATCGCCCGGGACATCTGGATCTACGACACCTCTCGGGGGACCCACCGCAAGCTCACCACCTTCGCCGGGGAGGACCGTAACCCCGTCG
>JAUQOX010000164.1 GCA_030550695.1 Gemmatimonadota bacterium
ACGTTCATGTCATCCTCCTCAGGCTGCAACCCCGAGGCCGCTCAGGGGCGTCACCGCCCGTTACCGTGGCGCCGAACCCCTCTCTCCGTCCCCTCGGGACCTTTTCCGCGGCGGGCCCCCGCAGCGCGTCGACGGAGATTCGGTCCGCCCCCAGACCGGCAAGTGCGGCCTCAGATGTATCGCCCCCGTCCCCTCATCTTCACGCGACCCTTCTTCATGAAGCCGTCGTAATGCCTCAGGAGGAGGTGTTGCTGGGCCTGCTGGACGGTGTCCAGGGCCACCCCCACCACGATGAGGAGGCCGGTACCTCCGAAGAAGAAGGTTTGGATCCGGAAGATGTCAAAGATCCAGAAGGGAAGAAGGGCAATGAGAGCAAGATAGATTGCGCCGGGCAACGTCACTCTCGTCAGCACCCGGTCGATGTATTCCGCCGTGCGGGCACCCGGTTTGACCCCCGGAATGAAGCCACCCTGTTTCTTCAGATTCTCCGCCAGGTCCACCGGGTTGAAAATGATGGCCGTGTAGAAATAGGAGAAGAAAACGATGAGGATGGTGTAGGTGATGTAGTAGACAGTGCTTTGCGGTTGGAAGAGATCCGCCAGAGTTCTCAGAATCGTGGAGTTCGAAAAAGCTGCGGCGGTGCCGGGCACGACGATGAAGGCCTGCGCGAAGATGATAGGCATGACCCCCGCGGAGTTTACCCGCAGAGGAATGAAGCTCTTCTGGCCTTCCTGGATGCGTCCCCGCCCCACTACTTTCCTGGGAATCTGGATGGGAATCTTCCTGGCAGCCATCGTCATGGCCACCACCCCCGCCGTCACCCCCAGCAGAACCGCCAGCAGGGCAGCCAGCGCCACAGGCCCGATCTCCCCCGCCATGAGGGCTTCCCAGGTGCGGGCGACCGCTGCCGGGAAGCTCTCCACGATGCCGAAAAAGATCATGAGGCTCATCCCGTTGCCGATGCCTCGCTCCGTGATCTGCTCCCCCAGCCACATGATAAAAACGGCGCCGGCCGTGAGGGCCAGGACTGTGGTCAGGGTGAAGCCGATCCCCGGGAAGCGGACAGCGCCGGTGCTCACCAGGAAGACCGAATAACCGTACGCCTGGATGGCGCTCAGCCCCACCGTCGCGTAACGGGTCCACTGGGTGATCTTCTTGCGGCCCTCCTCCCCCTCCTTCTGCAGCTTCTCGATGGTGGGAAACACCGCCGCCAAGAGCTGGAACATGATGCTGGCGGAGATGTAGGGCATGATGCCCAGCGCGAAGATGGTGGCGCGGGAAAGGCCCCCACCCACGAACATGTCATAGATGCCGAGGAAGGTCTCCTGCAGAGCGCCGAACTGCTGTCGGAGGATCCCCACATCCAGCCCGGGTACGGTAATGTGGGCCCCGATCCGATAGATGAGGAGCGCCAGAAGGGTGAAGAGGATCTTTTCCTTGAGCTCCGGGATCCGCCACAGGCTGGGAATAGGATTGGCCATGGTTGCGCCGTTCAGTCGTCGCTGGTCTCACGCACGAGCTGCATCAAGACGGTGGCTGTTCCGCCCGCGGCCTCGATCTTCCGCCTGGCACCTGCGCTGAAGGCGTGCGCCGAAACCTGGTAGGCCCCCCCCACATCTCCTTCACCGAGGATCTTCACCGGTTGCCGAAGGCTTCCGATCAGCCCTTGCCGGTAGAGGACAACAGGGTTCACCTGTCCAGGCTCCAGACGAGCCAGGTCGCGCAGGTTCACCACCTGGTACTCCTGGCGACCGGGGTTGCTGAAGCCCCGCTTCGGGATCCGTCGCTGCAAGGGCATCTGGCCGCCTTCGAAACCCGGCCGGGTGTTCCCGCCCGTCCGGGCTTTGTGACCTTTATGCCCCCTGCCTGCGGTCTTCCCTTTCCCAGAGCCCGGCCCCCGCCCCACCCGCTTGCGTTCCCGGTGGGAGCCCGGTGCCGGCTTCAAGTCGTGCAGCTCAGGCATGGTTCGTCCGTATTCCGTAGGAAGCAACCCACCCACCCAGGGCAAAAGACCCCGGACGGCGGCTCGCTCAGTCGTTTCCGTTCTCGATTTCCTCTACCTTCACCAGATGAGGGATCTGGGCAACCATTCCCCGGATGGCCGGGGTGTCGCGGTGGATCACCGTCTGCTGGTTCCGCTTCAGCCCGAGGGCGGACAACGTGCGCCGATGTTTCTCGGGGCGCCCGCTACGGCTGCGGATCTGAGTGATGGCGAGCTTCTTCATCCCTCCGCCTCCTTCTCAGACATGACGGATTCCGAGCGCTTCGACGGGAATCCCCCGCTCCATCGCCACCTGCTCCGGTGTCACCAGGTTCTTCAGACCTTCCATGGTGGCTCTCACCACGTTGATGGGGTTGTTCGTACCCAGACTCTTGGTGAGAACGTCCCGGACTCCGGCGGCCTCCAGCACAGCCCGCACCGGACCTCCAGCAATCACGCCGGTACCAGGGGCCGCCGGGCGAAGGATGACCTTCCCCGCACCCCAGCAACCGGTGACTTCGTGAGGAATGGTCCCCCGCCGCACCGGCACGACGATCAGATCCTTCTTCGCCTTTTCCAGAGCCTTTCGGATGGCCTCACTCACCTCATTGGCTTTGGCCAATCCGATCCCGACCTGGCCGGCCTGGTCCCCCACAGCCACCACGGCAGTAAAGGAGAATCTCCTACCACCCTTTACCACCTTGGCCACCCGGTTCACATGAATGACGTTCTCCACCCATTCCGTTTCCCGGGGGCGGGCTGGCCGTTTTTCCCGTTCCTTGGACATCAGAAGATCAATCCTCCCTCCCGGGCACCTTCGGCGAAGGCCTTGACCCGGCCGTGATACTTGTAGCCTGCCCGATCGAAAACAACCCGTTCCACACCGGCTTCCCGCGCCTTGCGAGCCAGCAGCTTACCGGCCTCTCTTGCCAGCTCCACCTTCGGGTTTGGTGACTGCGGCTTGAGGGCCCGCAGTTCTTCGGCCAGGGTGCTCACCCCCACAATGGTCCGACCACCATCGTCGTCCACCAGCTGTCCCTCGATGTTCCTGAGAGACCGGAACACCACCAAGCGGGGGCGGTGGGGGGTTCCCCGCACTTTCTTGCGGATGCGGCGGTGGCGCCTGGCTCTGAGGATGCCCCTGCTCTTCTTGAGATTGCCCAACTTAGCCATGGATCACTTCCCAGCCGTCTTGCCGGCTTTGCGGCGGACCGCTTCGTCCTTGTAACGGATTCCTTTACCCTTATAGGGTTCGGGGGGCCGGTGGGAGCGAATCTCCGCCGCCACCTGCCCTACCTTCTGCTTGTCCGGTCCCGAAACCACGATCGTGGTGGGATTGGGACACTCCAGGGTCACACCCTCGGGAGGAACGATCTCAACAGGGTGGGAATACCCCACCAGGATCTTGAGACCGTTCCCGATCTTTTCGGCCCGGTAGCCCACCCCCACAATCTCCAGGGTCTTGCTGTAGCCCCGACTCACTCCCAGCACAGTGTTGTTCACCAGGGACCGGGTGAGCCCATGGAGCGCCTTGTGACGGGGGTCATCCGAGGGCCGAAGCACCCGGATGGTGTTGCCTTCGATCCGGATTCCGATCTCCGGATGAATCTCCAACGTCAGGTGGCCCTTAGGACCCTCAGCCCTGAAGACCTGCCCTTCGATGGACACTTTCACGCCGGGGGGAACCTCAACCGGCAACTTTCCGATCCTGGACATGGACGTTCACTCCCTACCACACCAGGGCCATGAGCTCACCCCCCACCCCCTCGCGCCGCGCTCCCCGGTCCGACAGCATGCCTTTGGGGGTGGAGAGAATGGCCATGCCCAGCCCGTTCCGGACACGGGGAATCTCATCCACACCCACATAATGTCGCCGCCCCGGGCGGGAAACCCTCTCCAGGTGACGAATCACCGGCTGACCCTCGTGGTGGTTGAGGTCGTTGCGCAACACCCCTCCCGGAGCCCTTTCCACCAGTTTGTAGTCGTGGATGAAGTGGTTCTCCTTCAGGAGCCGCGCGATCTCGATCTTTTGGTTCGAGGCGGGGATCTCCACCCAACGATGGCGCGCCATGCTCCCGTTGCGAAGCCTGGTGAGCATGTCTGCGATGGGGTCGGTCATCATGGCCGTTCCGATCCTTGAATCACCAACTGGACTTGCGCACGCCGGGGATCTCTCCCCGAAGCGCCATTTCCCGGAAGCAAATCCGGCAGATTCCGAACTTCCTCAGGTAGGCCCGGGACCGGCCGCATCGGGAACAGCGGTGGCGGGCCCGGACGGAAAACTTGGGTTTCCGCCTTGCCTTCTCGATCAGGGCTTTCCTGGCCATGAAATCCTCGTGTCCTGGTCTTGCCTAATGGTGTCGAATGCGAGTGTTCTTCCCTACGCCACGGGTCTACCGATCTGGACGGGTGACTCCCCCCGGAAGGGGAAGCCCATAGCCTTCAAGAGGGCAAAGGCCTCATCGTCCTTGTTGGTAGAGGTCACCACGGTAATGTCCATCCCGTGGACCTTCTCGACGCGGTCGTAGTTCACCTCCGGAAAGATAATCTGCTCCTTGATCCCGAGGGTGTAGTTGCCCCTCCCATCGAAGGACCGCGTCGACAGTCCGCGGAAGTCCCGTACCCTGGGGATAGCCACGCTGACCAACCGATCGAGGAACTCGTACATCCTTTTCTTGCGGAGGGTCACGCTGACTCCCACCGGCATCCCTTCCCGAAGAGCGAAGTTCGATACGGACTTCCTGGCTCGGTTCACCACCGGTTGCTGGCCCGTAATAGCAGCCAATTCCTCCACGACGCTATCGAGGAGTTTTTGATTCCGGGCAGCTTCCCCGATCCCCACGTTCACCACCACCTTCTCGATCCGCGGAATCTGGTGGGGATTGCGAAACCCGAACTGGGCCTGAAGAGCCGGTTTCACGTGGTCCAAATAGTGGCGGTACAAGCGAGGTTCCGGAGCCTCGGACATGGGGCGCCATTGGACTTCTGTAGCCGGCGCCTGACCCCGAGGAGCCTTTTCCGCCGACCCCTTTTTTGCCCCTTTTGCGCTCGCCGCGTTCGCCGGCGGGCCCTGGGTCTTCTTCTTGGCCATACTTCCCGATCCCTCATTATGGCTTGGGGATCGGATTGCCGGTCTTCACGGCAATCCTCTCCTTCGTTCCGTCCGGCTCGACCCGCATGCGGATCCGACTCGCCTTTCCGGTAGCCGGATCCACCAACATGACGTTGGAGATGTGGATGGGCGCTGCAAAGGTGATGATTCCACCCTCCGGGTTGGCTTGGGTCGGACGCTGATGCCGTTTCCTGAGATTCACCCCCTCCACCACCACCTGGTCCTTAGCCGGAAGGACTCTGAGAACCGTACCCTCCTTGTCCCGGTCATTCCCCCGGATCACCCGAACCCGGTCTCCTTTCACAATCCGTTGCTTGGAGCGCCCGGTTCTAGGCGCCTCTTTCTTGAATCCCATCACAACACCTCCGGCGCCAGGGATACGATTCTCATGTACTTCTTCTCCCTGAGTTCTCGGCCCACGGGTCCGAAGATCCGGGTGCCCCGGGGTTCCCCCTGGGGGGTGATCAGGACAGCGGCATTATCGTCGAACCTGATATAGGTGCCGTCCTTCCGCCGCATCTCCTTGTTGGTACGGACGATCACCGCCCGGGCCACATCGCCCTTCTTCACCGGAGCGTTGGGCACGGCGTCCTTCACCGTAACCACAACCACGTCGCCGATGCGACCGTAGCGCCTGTGAGACCCACCCAAGACGCGGATCACCAGAGCCTCCTTGGCGCCGGTGTTGTCCGCAATCTTGAGAATCGACTCCTGCTGAATCATGGTATCCGGCTCCAATCCGTCGAGGAGGACCTACTCGGGCCGCTCGATCAGTTCCGCCACTCGCCACCGCTTCGTCTTGGAGAGGGGACGGGTTTCCATGATGCGCACCACATCGCCAACCCGGTACTCGTTGTTCTCGTCGTGCGCATGGTATTTCTTGGATTTTCCCACCCGTTTTCCATAAAGGGGATGGGAGAATCTCCTCTCTACCAGCACCGTCACCGTCTTGTCGCCTTTGTCACTGACGACTACCCCGATACGGGTCTTCCGCCGATTCCGTTCCGGCTTGGCCTGGGGAGGATGGCCTGGCGCTTCGGTCATCGCTTTCACCGCCTTTCCTGACTCAACTCCCGCTCGCGCAGGATCGTATACATCCTTGCGATATCCCGGCGGATCTGGGTCAGGAGCTTGGGGTTCTCCAGCTCCTGCGTGGCGGTGCGGAGACGAAGGCGGAACTGCTCCTCCTTCAACTCCTTGATCCGTTCCCGGATATCTTCATCCGTCATCTGCCGAATTTCCTGGGGCTTCATCCTCGTCGCCTCCTAGCCCAGGGGCCTGTCCCGGACCACGAACCGGGTTTTCACCGGCAGCTTGGCTGCTGCGAGCTCCATGGCCCGCCGCGCCGTGGCCTCATCCACCCCCTCCAGCTCGAACATCACCCTGCCGGGCTTGACCAC
>JAUQOX010000165.1 GCA_030550695.1 Gemmatimonadota bacterium
GGGGGTAGGTCTGGGGTTCGGGGGCTAGGAGGGGGGGGAAACCGGCCGAAGGGGAAGCTCCGCACCGCCTTCGGCCGGAGCCCTCTTCGCCGGGGTGCCCGGCCAAGAACGGATCGGTGTTCCGAAGCCTCCCTCCAGGTTCCAGGCCTTCCGGCCTCCGCCCCGACCCTCCTTTCCTCCCGGTCCCCGCTGGGGGAGTCTCAGGGCAAGCCCTCCGGGAGCCAGCGGAAAACGGTGCGCCGTCTCCTCCCGCGCCTTGAGCCTTAGGCTATTGGACTGCTAGTTTTAAAAGCTTTGCCTAAGCCATGGGATCTTCGCCCCGAGCCGGGCCGGGGCGGAAGCCCACACCCGCCCGGAACATCCGCAACCTCCGGGCGGGCCCAGGGGCGCTGGCTTTGCCCTTTTTAGGGACGGCGCGACGAGCCATGTTCGATGATCTGAGCCGAAAGCTGGACGGGGTCCTGGCCCGCTTCCGTCAGCGGGGGGTCCTCACCGAGCCCATGATCCGCGACGGGTTGCGGGAGGTTCGGCGCGTCCTGCTGGAAGCGGACGTGAACTTCCAGGTGACCCGGGAGTTCCTGAGCCGTGTCCAGGAGAAGGCTCTGGGCGAAAAGGTCCTCCGTTCCGTGTCGCCGGGGCAACAGATCGTCAAGATCGTCCACGACGAGCTGGTGGCCCTGTTGGGAGGCGAAAGGGCCAGGGCGGGGCTCTCCTGGGCGTCGGTACCCCCCACGGTGATCCTCCTCGTGGGCCTGCAGGGTTCGGGCAAGACCACCACCGTGGCCAAGCTGGGCCGTCGCCTGGCCCGGCAGGGGAAGTCTCCCTTGCTGGCGGCCTGCGACCTCTACCGGCCGGCGGCCGTGGACCAGCTCGTGGATCTGGGACGCCAGGCCGGGTTGCCGGTCCACCGAGGAGCGCCCGGTGCCGGTCCGTTGGAGGTGGCCCGCTCGGCCCTGGCCGCCGCCCGGGCCGGCCGGCACGCCACCCTCTTGGTGGATACGGCAGGGCGGCTCCAGATCGACGAGCCCATGATGGACGAACTTCGGGCCCTCAAGGCGGAGCTCCGCCCCCACGAGATCCTCCTGGTGGCCGATGCCATGACGGGCCAGGAGGCCGTGAACATCGCCAAGGGGTTCGACGAGGCCCTGGACCTGACCGGGGTGATCCTGACCAAGATGGACGGCGATGCCCGCGGGGGAGCGGCCCTCTCCATCTTCGGGGTCACGGGCAAGCCCATCAAATTCGTGGGGGTGGGGGAGGGTCTGGATGCCCTGGATTCGGCCGACCCGGTTCGCCTCGCGGGGCGGATCCTCCAGATGGGGGATGTGGTGGGGCTGGTGGAGCGGGCCCAGGCGGCGGTGGATCGGGAGGAGCAGGCGCGACTCGAAGCGAAACTCCTGGGCAAGGGCACCTTTACCCTCGAGGACTTTCTGGTGACCCTGCGGCAGGTTCAGCGCATGGGCCCCTTGGAGCAACTGGTCAAGCTGATCCCGGGTGTGGGAAGCAAACTTCCGGCAGATCGCCTGGATCCTAAAAGGATGAAGCATGTCGAGGCCATCATCCTGTCCATGACGCCCGAGGAGAGGCAAAGGCCCGAGATCCTCAACGGATCCCGCCGTCTCCGCATCGCCCGGGGAAGCGGACGGCCTGTGGCGGAGGTGAACCGGCTGTTGAAGCAGTTCCAGGAGATGCAGCGATTCTTGAAGCAGTTCCGGGGAAGGATCCCCTCGAAACCCTTGCGTTCCTGACCAGGGACCCCCGAGGGGGGCCCGGTACCCCGTGCCGACGAGCGGCAGGATCCCCCTAGGGGGGGAGGACGTTCCAACAACCCAGAGGAAAGATGCCCATCAAGATCCGACTCCGGCGCATGGGCCGGAAAAAGCAGCCCCATTACCGCATCGTGGTGGCCGAGAGTCTGGCCCCCCGGGACGGTCGTTTCCTGGAGACCGTGGGGTTTTACGATCCGTTGCCCCAGCCGGCCCGTCTGGCGGTCAACCAGGAGCGGGTAGCCTATTGGCTGGAACGGGGAGCCATCCCCACGGAAACCGTGGCCCAGCTCCTGAGGAAAGCCCGGAAGGGGGGGGACGACAAGGTGGCGGTGGTGCAAGGGGCTCCGGCGAAGGCAGGGGAGGCTTCTTCCGGTGAAGAGGCCTCGGTCGGCCAGGGGGACGCCGCCGCCGAACAGCCTGCCGGGGAACCCTGACCCCCGGGAAGAGCCCGAGTCGGCCGGCCGCCGAGGCCCTCCGGCCCCGGGCGGCCCCCGTGGACCAAGGGGGTGTATCGTGCGTGGAAATCCCCGCTTCCTGGTGGTGGGGCACCTGAACAAGGCCCACGGCACCAAAGGAGAACTCTTCGTCTGGCCCCTCACGGATCATCCGGACACCACCTTCGTGCCGGGGGTGGTCCTTCAGGTGGCCGGTCCCGGGGGGGACGAGCCCGACCCTTCCCTGGGGCCGCTGGTGCTGGAGTCCGTGAGGCCCTTCCGCCGCGGCTACCTGGTTCGGGTCCGGGGGATCACGAACCGGACGGCGGCGGAGCTCCTTCGGGGTCGGTACCTCCTGCGGCCTTGGGAAGACGTGGAACCCTTGGAAGAGGGTGAGCTGTTCTACCATCAGCTCCTGGGGATGCGGGTGGTGACGGAGGGAGGGGAAGAAGTGGGGGAGATCGTCGAGGTGTACGAGCTGCGGCCGGCGGATCTCTTGGAGGTGAGGGGGCCCCGGGGTCTTTGCCATATCCCCTTCCTGGAATCCATCGTGCGGCGGGTGGACGTGGAAGCCGGGCTGATGGTCGTCGCTCCGCCGGAGGGGCTCCTGGACCTGTAGGGGGCCCCATGAAGATCAACATCGTCACCATCTTCCCCGAGTTCTTCGAGACCCCCCTCTCCATCAGCATCCCCGGCCGGGCGCGGGAAAAGGGGCTGGTGGAGTACCGCATCGTGAATCTCCGCCACTTCACCAGGGATCGCCACCAGACGGTGGACGATTACCCCTACGGGGGAGGGGCAGGGATGGTCATGAAGCCCGAGCCCTTTTTCCTGGCGGTGGAGAGCCTCCGGCCCAGGGGGCCCATCGTTCTCCTTTCCGCCCGGGGGCGGCGCTTCCGGCATCGGGACGCCGTGCGGCTGTCCTTGGCGGAGGAACTCACCCTCCTCTGCGGGCACTACAAGGACGTGGACCAACGGGTGGCCGATCACCTGGCCACCGAGGAAATCTCCATCGGGGATTTCGTCCTCTCCGGGGGGGAAGCCGCTGCCCTGGTCATCGTGGATGCCGTGGTGCGCCTCCTGCCGGGGGCCCTGGGCGACCACGAATCCGCGTCCACGGACTCCTTTTACGAAGACGGCCTTCTCTCCCCGCCCTCCTACACCCGACCTGCGGACTTCCGGGGCTTCAAGGTGCCCGAGGTGCTCCTGAGCGGTGACCATGCCCGCATCGAGGCGTGGCGCCGCCGGGAGGCCCTGAGGCTGACCCGGGAACGAAGGAGAGCCTCGGCGGAAGAGGAGCCCGGGGAATTCCCGGCGCAGCTCGAGGAGGGATGACCTAGGGGCGGTCCCTGGGCACCGCCTCCTTCCCCCGGCCGTCCCGCAGCAGCCGCAGGCCGTTGAGCACGACGGCCACCGTGCTTCCTTCGTGTCCCACCACCCCTAGGGGGAGGGATACCGCCCCCAGCAAGGCCAGGGCCGCCAAGGTCGCCATGACCCCTGAGGCAAAGATGAGGTTCTGGAGGATGATCCGGCGCGCCCGGAAGCTGAGGGCGCGGGCATAGGGGATGGTCCGGAGATCATCCCCCATGATGACCACGTCGGCGGTTTCCAGAGCCACGTCCGTCCCCACGGCTCCCAAGGCGATCCCCACGTCGGCCCCGGCCAGGGCCGGCGCATCGTTCACCCCGTCCCCCACCACCGCCACCCTCCCCCATCGGCTGCGGAGTTCCTCCACCACGGCCGCCTTCTCCTCAGGCAACAGCTTGGCGTGCACCTCGTCCAGGTCCAGTTGCCGGGCCACGGCCTCGGCGCTTTCCCGCTCGTCGCCGGTGAGCATGACCAGCTGCTCTACCCCCATCGTCCGGAGGGAAGCCAAGGCCTGGCTCGCTCCGTCCCGCACCCCGTCGGCCAGGACGAGCACCCCCACGTGCCGGCCGTCGGCGGCCACGAACACCGGCGAGGCCGCGCCCCTCCCCTCGGCCTCGGCCCAACGGAGGAAGAGCTCCGGTACCGGGGCTCCCGCCTTCTCTTCCACCCATTCCCTCCGGCCCACCGCGAGGCGAATCCCCTCCACCACCCCCTCGACCCCGGAGCCGGGGGTGGCCGCGAAGCCTCGGGGCGGGGGGACCACGAGTTCCAGGGCGGCTGCGACCCTCAAGATCGCCTTGGCCGCGTGGTGCTCGCTCCGGGACTCCAGCCCGGCCACCAACCGGAGAAACTCCTCGTCTTCGGGGGCCAGGCCCGGGCAGCGGCCTCGGAGGGCCGGGGAAGGGTCCACCAGGGGACAGGCCCGGTGGGGGAGCCTGGTCATGATGCGGGCCACCTCCGGACTCACCCGGAACTCCCTTCGGGTATCCCCCTGGAGGACATGGAAGAAGCCCGCCACCTCCGGTCGCCCCCGGGTCAGGGTACCCGTCTTGTCGAAGGCCATGACCTTCACGCTCCCCAGGGCGTCCAAGGAAGCCCCTCCCTTGAACAGGATCCCGTTCCGAGCTCCGTTGGATACGGCGGAGACGATGGCGGCGGGAATGGAAATGACCACGGCGCACGGCGATGCCACCACCAACAGGGTCATGGCCCTGTAGAAGGCGTCGTGGAGATCCTGACCTTCCAGGAACACGAAGGCCGGGATGGCCAGGCCAGCCCCCAGCAGCACGAAGAAGGCGTAACGCCCTTCCATGTCCTCGATCCAACTCTGGACAGGAGCCCGAGCCTCCCGGGCCCTTTCCACCATCTGGACCACCCGGTCCAGGGTGGTCTCCCCCGAGGCCTTGGTCACCTGGATGTCGAGAGTTCCCGCGCCGTTCAGCGTACCCGCGAAGACCTCGTGACCGGGCTTCTTCCTCCGGGGGACGGGCTCGCCGGTGAGGGTGGATTCGTCCACCTCGGATTCCCCGGCCACGATGCGGCCGTCCACGGGAATCCGTTCCCCGGGGCGCACGCGAATGCGGTCGCCGGCCCGAAGCTCCCCCACCGGGACCCGCACCTCGGACTCTCCCTGGACACGGTAGGCCGAATCGGGGCGCAACTGCATGAGGGCCCGGATGGATCGGCGGGTTCGGCCGAAGGCATAGGCCTCGAGGGTATTCCCCAGGGAGAAGAGGAAGAGGAGGATGGCCCCCTCGGCCCAATGGCCCAGGAAGGCAGCCCCCGCGGCGGCCACCACCATGAGGAGGTCCACCGCGATCTTGCCCCGCAACAAGGCCCCCAAAGCGGCCACGAAAGCCGGGGCACCCCCGGCCAGATAGGCCCCGCCGTAGAGGGCCGCCACCACCGCTTTCGGAAGGATCCCCGAGGCGTGGGCGGCGGCAGCGAAAAGGCCCAAAGCCGCACAGGCCGCCGTGGCCAAGGCCGAAGAGGCCCACGGCCGGTCTGGTTCGGCCGACTCCGCCCGCGGGCCGTTCTCGTTTCGAGGGGCGGAGTCGGTTGGAGGTGGGGCCTTCATGGGCTTCTTACGACGCTGGCGGGGTCCCGAGGGCCTTCAGGACCAGGTCCCGGAGGTAGCGGAGTTCTTCGTCGGGCAGGCCGCCCCCGAACCGGACACCGCCGGTGCGGGTCTTCCCCAGCAGGCCCTGAGAGGGTACCCAACGCCGGAGGACAGCTACCCACCTCGGCTCCCGGCCCTCGTGCCATGCCACGGGGAGATCCTTGCCCTGGCGGGTGATGCTGCCCACCGCTTCTTCCCTTGCAGAGCGGAGAAGCTCCTCGAACATCCCCACCTCCAGCCCCAGGAGGTCCTGGGCTTGGACGGAGGTACGCTTCCTCGACCAGGCTCCGACCTCTGCGAGGACCAGGCCTTCCCGAGAGGCTCGCAGCACGTTCCCGCCCCGTTGGAACCGGAGCAGGCTTCCCAAGCTGAACCACCTGGCTCGAGACCCCTTGCGGAAGGACGAACCGAAACCCATTCCGGGACCTCCTCATCTCTGGGGTCGCCGCGGAGCCCGGCTGTTGGGAGGGGAACCGAAGCAAGTCGAGACCCCTCCTCCTTTCCCGTTCCAGGCCGCGCCGGCGCCGCCCGCCGACTGCGGTTCCTGAATATGGGGGGTGGGGAGGGGGAGGCGAAATGCGTCCAGTTCCCCGACGGGTGTCTGCCGGGAAACGGTGACCCGTCCGTTCCCCTTCACCCTCAGGCCCTTTCGAGTTAGGTTACTCGTCTGTCCAAAAGGTCCGTACGCCGGCAGGAGAGAGACCTGCCGGATCCATGAGGTGCCGAACCATGTCTGCTGACCTGCTGCACGAACTGGACCGGGAGCAGCTTCGCCAGGATCTCCCCTCTTT
>JAUQOX010000166.1 GCA_030550695.1 Gemmatimonadota bacterium
GATGTTCTCCTTGAGACCTCTCAGTTCGTCCCGGGCACCCCGCACCGCGGCATCCGTCAGCACCCTGGTGGTTTCCTGGAAGGAGGCGGCGGAGATGAAGGAATCCGTGGTCAAACTGGCCTTGGTGATCCCCAGCAGAAGAGGCTCCGAGCGAGCGGCCCGTTTCCCTTCCGCCACGACCCGTTGGTTGACCTCGCGGAATTCCACCCGGTCCACGTGGTCGCCTTCCAGGAACTCGGTATCGCCCGGGTCGGTGATGCGCACCTTCTGGAGCATCTGGCGCACGATGACCCCAATGTGCTTGTCGTTGATCTTCACCCCCTGCAACCGGTAGACTTCCTGGATCTCGTTGAGGAGGTACTCCTGCACAGCCCGCGGGCCTCGGATGCGGAGGATGTCATGGGGGTTGATCGGTCCTTCACTGAGCCGGTCACCCGCCCGAACGTGGTCTCCCTCGTGGACCCTCAGGTGCTTCCCCACCGGGATCTCGTAGACCCTCTCATGCCCCGATTCCGGGCGGACGATCACCTCCCGGCGTCCCCTCTTGATCTCCCCGAACGACACCACACCATCAATCTCCGTGATGATGGCCGGATCCTTGGGCCGCCGGGCCTCAAAGAGTTCCGCCACCCGCGGCAACCCACCGGTGATATCCCGCGTCTTGTAGACCTCGCGACTGATCTTGGCCAAGGTCTCCCCAGGACTCACCTCCTGCCCATCTCTCACTACCAGCTGCGCTCCCACCGGCAGGATGAATTCCCGGAGGCGTTCGCCTCCCTTCTTCCCCTTGCCCTTACTCCGGATCTGGAGCGTCGGATGCAGCCTCTTCTCCCGGTCTTCGATGATGGTCATCTGCCGCCGGCCGGTGGTCTCGTCCAGCTCCTCCCGCATGGTGACCTCTTCCACGATATCCTGGAAGACCACCACCCCCTCGCAATCGGCCACGATGGGCTCGGAGTAAGGATCCCAACTGAAGAGCAGATCCCCCGCCTCGATTTCCATCCCCTCCTCCACCGCCAGGGTGGCGCCGTAGGGAACCGTCAGGCGGCTGCGGACCTGCCCTTCCTTGGTCTTGAGGAGGATCTGTCCCTCCCGCGAGGTGACGATCTTGGCGTCGTCCGGCGTTACCACATAGGTGACCCTCTCGAGAGCCACCACCGCATCCATCTTCGACTTCCGCTGGGTTTGCGCGGCGATGCGCGCCGCCGTTCCTCCGATGTGGAACGTCCGTAGGGTGAGCTGGGTGCCAGGCTCGCCGATGGACTGCGCTGCCAAGATCCCAACCGCCTCCCCGATATCCACCATTTCCATGGTGGCCAGATTTCGGCCGTAACACCGCCGGCAAATACCCCGCCTGGCCTCACAGGTGAGCACAGAACGGATTTTCACCGACTGGATACCCGCATCTTCAATCCGGTCGGCAGCTTCTTCAGTGATGAGTTCACCTGCTTTGACGATCAGCTCCTGATCCAGCGGATCGAAGACATCCTCGAGGGCCACGTTCCCGGCAATCCGATCCCGGAGAGGTTCGATGATGTCTTCCCCCTCCTTGAGGGCCGACATCTCCAAGCCTAGGATGGTACCGCAGTCTTCCTCGGTAATGGTCACGTCTTGGGCCACATCTACCAGTCTGCGGGTGAGGTAACCCGCATCGGCCGTCTTCAGAGCAGTATCCGCGAGACCCTTACGGGCGCCGTGGGTAGAGATGAAGTACTCTACCACCGAAAGCCCCTCACGGAAGTTGGATTTGATCGGACTTTCGATGATCTCCCCGATTCCGCCGGTGAGTTTCTTTTGGGGCTTGGCCATGAGGCCGCGCATCCCGGCAAGCTGCCGCATCTGGTCCCGGTTACCCCGCGCTCCCGAGGTCATCATCATGTAGACCGGATTGAAACCGCCCTTGGACCTTTCCAGCCGCTTCACCATGGCATCCGCCACGTCGTTGTTGGCATGGGTCCAGGTGTCGATGACCTTGTTGTAGCGCTCGCCGTTGGAGATATAACCCAGATTGTAGGCCCTCTGGAAGCGGGCCACCTGTTCTTCGGCGGCCCGCAGGATATCGGCCTTTTCCGGTGGGATCTCCAAATCTTCGACTCCCACGCTGATGCCACCCATCGTGGCGTACCGGAAGCCGAAGTCCTTTAGATGATCGAGGAACTCTGTGGTCCGTGCCAAGCCCACCGTGGTGAAACAATCGAAGACCAGATCCCCGAGCTCCTTCTTACCGAAGGTCTTGTTCAGAAATCCGAGCTCGTCGGGAATGATGGAATTGAACAGAAGACGCCCCGCGGTGGTCCGCACCCACTTCCCCCCCCTACGTTCTTCCTCTTCCAGTGTCAGCGGATCCCGTCCAAAGCTCTTGGGCAGCCAAAACCATACCAGACTGTGGAAATGGATGAGTTCCAACCCCAATGCCATCTCCACCTCTTGGTATGAGGAGAAACGCGGCGCCTTGGCGTAGAGTGCCTCCATGCGGGCTTCCGCCTGCAACCGCGCCTGCTTGGGGGCCTTGGGGTCGTTCAGCACCCGTTCGAGGTCGCTCACTTCCAAAGGCGGCTTGGTGAGGTAGTAGGCCCCCATGACCATATCCTGGGTGGGGGCGGCCACCGGCCGGCCGTTGGACGGAAGGAGAATGTTGTTGCTGGAAAGCATCAGCACCCTCGCCTCCAGTTGAGCCTCGAAGGAAAGCGGGACGTGGACGGCCATCTGGTCCCCGTCGAAGTCCGCATTGAAAGCGGCGCATACCAGGGGGTGGATCCGAATCGCTTTCCCTTCTACCAGGACCGGCTCAAAAGCTTGGATGCCCAGCCGGTGGAGGGTGGGTGCGCGGTTGAGGAGAACGGGATGATCGCGGATGATATCTTCCAGGACTTCGTAGACCTTGGGATCGTCCCGCTCGACGATCTTCTTGGCCCTCTTGACCGTCTCCGCCTCGCCCCGCTTTTCCAGCTCATGGATGATGAAGGGCTTGAAGAGCTCCACCGCCATAGCCTTAGGGAGCCCGCACTGATGGAGTTTCAGTTCCGGCCCCACGACGATGACGGAGCGTCCCGAATAGTCTACCCGCTTGCCGAGGAGATTCTGGCGGAAACGCCCCTGCTTCCCCTTCAGCATATCGGACAGAGACTTCAACGGGCGCTTCCCCCGCCCCCGAATAGCCTTGGACCGCCTGCCGTTGTCGAACAGTGCATCCACCGCCTCCTGCAACATGCGTTTCTCGTTGCGCAGGATGACCTCCGGCGCTCGCATGTCCATGAGTTTCTTCAGGCGGTTGTTCCGATTGATGACCCGCCGATACAGGTCGTTCAGGTCCGACGTGGCAAAACGCCCCCCATCCAAGGGAACCAAAGGCCGCAAATCCGGCGGGATCACCGGGATCACGTCCATGACCACCCATTCGGGGCGGTTGCGGGTCTCGGGGGTGGGGCCCGAATTCCTCAGGGCATCCACCACCTTGAGCCGCTTGAGCTTCTTCTTCTTCCTATGCTGGCTGGTTTCCGTGGCGATTTCCGCCCGGAGCCATTGAGCCAGCCTGTCCAGGCCTCTTCCGTCGGCGTTCCGGTCCTCGAATTTGCGGTCGGGAGAATCCAATTTCTTGAGGAGCGTGCGGATGGCTTCCGCTCCGATTTCTGCGCGGAAAGCCGTATCCCCCTCTTCCCGCGCCTTCACCCGCAGGTCGTAGTATTCGTCTTCGTCCAAGAGATCGAGGAACTCGACCTCCTGCTCCCCTGGATTGGTCACCACATACGAAGCGTAGTAGATGACCTTCTCCAGGTCCCGAAGGGTCATACCCAACAGGTAGCCGAGCTGGCTCGGCAGAGTCTTGAAAAACCAGATGTGCACCACCGGCACGGCCAGCTCGATATGCCCCATGCGCTCTCTGCGAACCTTCGACAGGGTAACCTCGACCCCGCAACGGTCGCAGACGTGACCGCGGAAGCGGATCCTCTTGAACTTACCGCAGTGGCACTCCCAGTCCTTGACAGGCCCGAAGATCCGTTCGCAAAAAAGACCGTCCCGCTCCGGTTTGAAGGACCTGTAGTTGATGGTTTCCGGTTTCGTGACCTCCCCGTAGGACCAGCTACGGATCTCCTCCGGCGAGGCGATCTTCAGTTGGATCCAGTCGAAGTCCGTCGTCTGGTAGTCTCTGGACCTGGGAAAATCGATCATCCGTCCTTGATCCCGTAGGAAAAGGGGTGACTGGCCCCGGTTGACGTTGCAACAGCTCCTGAAGAGCCGTCAGTCGTTGCGACCCAGGGTCACCGAAAGGCCCAACGCCTGGAGTTCCTTGACCAAAACGTTGAAGGACTCCGGAATGCCGGGTTCCGGCAGGTTCTCGCCCTTCACGATGGCCTCGTAGACCCGCGATCGGCCGGTTACGTCATCGGACTTCACCGTAAGGATTTCCTGCAGGGTGTGGGCCGCGCCATAGGCCTCCAGGGCCCACACTTCCATTTCGCCGAAGCGCTGGCCTCCGAACTGGGCTTTTCCAGCCAGTGGCTGCTGGGTAACCAAGGAGTAGGGTCCGATGCTCCGGGCGTGGATCTTGTCGTCCACCAGGTGCGAGAGCTTGAGCATGTAGATGGACCCCACCGTGACCGGGAAGTCGAACTGCCGGCCGCTCCTCCCGTCCCTCAGCCAGATCTTCCCGGTGGGAAGGATTCCGGCCTCTTTCATGACCTCCACGATGGCCTCGTCCAGGCCCTCCTTGACCGTCTTCTTCTTGGCCAAAAGAGCGGTGGCGGGAAACACCTCGCCAAGCTTCCGACCCCGGCCCTCGGCGACTTCTTTCGCCGTCTCCACCACATAGTCCCGCAATCTGGAGAACACAGATTCTTCGGGGCTGTCGGGCTGCACCTCGGCCAGATACGCGTTCAACGGACGACCCAGCCCCAGGTCCCCTCCACCATCGGTGCTTTGCCCTCCCTGACCCTGGGTTCCTTGGGAGCCCGGGGTCCAGGGTTTCTCCATGGCCTGCACCACGCCCAGGAGGGTGCGAATCTCCTCAGGGGCCAGCGCCGGCTCGAGGGGGCGCACCAGGAGGGCACTCCGGGCCCAAGTGATGCCGGCAACCTTGAGAAGAGCTCCGATCTCGTCTTCCGAAGCGCCCTGGAAAACCGGGGTCTTGGCCTCAAACCCCAGAATCCAGGCGGCCCAGCCCAAATGGGTTTCCAGAATCTGCCCCACGTTCATACGGGAGGGGACTCCCAGGGGGTTCAGGACGATATCCACCGGGGTGCCGTCGGGGAGGAAGGGCATGTCTTCGACCGGGGCGATTCGGGCGATGATCCCCTTGTTCCCATGTCGTCCCGCCATCTTGTCCCCCACCGAAATCTTCCGCTTTTCGGCGATGTAGACCTTGACCAGTTGGACGACACCGGGTGGAAGCTCGTCGGGTTGGAAAACCTTGTCGATCTGCTCCTCCGTCTTGTCCCTCACCCGGTCAATACGGCGCTGCGCCTCGTCGATCACCCGCCGAATCCGGTCGTTGGCCAACTTGTTCTCGACCTTGAGTGTGGTGAGGTCCACCTCCGAAAAGCGCAGATTGTCAAGCACCTCCTTGGTGACCTTGGTCCCCTCCTTGAGCAAAGGATCCACGGTTCCCCGCCTCATGCAGAGGGCGATGGTCTGCAAATGGAGGAGCTCCCGCAGTTCCTCGTCACGGGCTTCGGTGATCCTGGAGATCTCCTCCCTCTCCTCGGCACGGAGACGGCCGATGCGAGCTCCTCGCTCTTTCTCCAGCAGGGGATCCTCGGACCGGCGCGAGAAGATCTTCACGTCGATCACCGTCCCCGACATCCCGGGGGGCAGGCGGAGCGAGGAATCCTTCACGTCCTTGGCCTTTTCACCGAAGATGGCGGTCAGCAGTTTTTCTTCCGGTGACAGCTCGGTTTCCCCCTTCGGCGTGATCTTCCCTACCAGGATGTCACCGCTCTTGACCCGGGCACCAATGCGGATAATGCCCCGTTCGTCGAGATCCACCAAACTCTCTTCCGACACGTTGGGCAGTTCGCGCGTAATCTCCTCCATTCCGCGCTTGGTGTCCCGAACATGCAGTTCGAGCTCCTGGATATGGATGGAGGTATAGACGTCGTCCCGGACGAGCTTTTCGCTGATGACGATGGCATCTTCGAAGTTGTAGCCGTACCAGGGCATGAAGGCACAAAGCACGTTGCGCCCGAGTGCCAGCTCGCCGTGGTCGGTGGACGGCCCGTCGGCGAGGATGTCGCCGGCTTCTACCCGCTGGCCCTTCTTCACCAGGGGCCGCTGGTTGATGGCCGTGTCCTGGTTTGTTCTCCAGAACTTCTTCAGGCGGTAACGGTCGAACTGGGCCAGCTTGGCCAGCGGCTGCTCCGCCTTGGCCGCCTTGACCGGCCCGGTGT
Organism: Gemmatimonadota bacterium; assembly: GCA_030550695.1. Lineage (GTDB taxonomy): Bacteria > Gemmatimonadota > Gemmatimonadetes > Longimicrobiales > Gaopeijiaceae > JAUQOX01. Next base: position 6,384 of record JAUQOX010000166.1, read on the forward strand.
CCACCACGATCTCGCTCGCGGTAACGTGGACCACCTCTCCGGCCCG
>JAUQOX010000167.1 GCA_030550695.1 Gemmatimonadota bacterium
CCCACCACCGCCGCCACCTCCTGCACCAAGCGGTCGGCCCGGATCCCCTCCCGTACCAGATCGTCGGTGACGAAGGCGAACAGGGCATGGCGGGCGTCGGGGAGTTCGGCGGCCACCACCGCCACCCGTCGAGCCCCCCCTTGCCGGAACCCGTCCCCCCACGCCCGGACATCCTCCGGCGCCCGGGCCCGCATCCGGATCCCCCACACCCCAATCTCCCCCCCTTCCCCGTCCAAACGGGCTTCCACCAACACTTCCTCTCCGCTCCCCCCCCTGCGGCGAAGTTCCGCCAACAAGGTCTCCAGCTCCTCCTTCTCGTGGAGCAGCTGGCGGGTCCGGGCCGCCAGGTTCTCCGGGCGGCTCTTCAGGAGAGCCGCCACTTCCTGCAACCGTTCCTCGGCTTCGAGCATATACCGGTAGGCCCCCGGGCCCGTGACCGCCTCCACCCGCCGCACTCCGGCCGCGATTCCCGACTCCGACACAATCCGGAACAGACCGATTTCCCCGGTGTGACGACAATGGGTCCCCCCGCACAGCTCCAGGCTGACCCCGGGCACTTCCACCACCCTGACCTCATCGCCGTACTTCTCTCCGAAGAGGGCCATGGCTCCCCTCCGCACAGCCTCTCCGAAGGCCATGTGGTGGATTCCCACGGGGTGGTCGCGCCAGATGGCCCGGTTCACCTCCTCCTCCACGGCCCGCCTCTCTTCCCAGGAAAGGGGCGCCGGGTGGGCGAAATCGAACCGCAGGCGATCCGGTGCCACCAGGGAGCCGCGCTGAACCACATGGTCCCCCAGCACCTTCCGGAGGGCCGCATGGAGGAGGTGGGTAGCGGTATGGTTCCTCTCCGTGTCGTGGCGTAGGTCCGCCGCCACCTGGGCCCGCACCGGAAGGGGGCCCACCGCCCCGGACGGGAGGGCGCCTTCCCGGAGGGGCCCGGCCACCACCACCCACCCCTCCACCCGCCGAACCTCCTGGACCTCCAGCCTCCACCCCTCCCCCCGAACCTCCCCCCGGTCCGAAACCTGGCCTCCCGCCTCGGCGTAGAAGGGATTGTCCCTGAGGAGAAGGGCAGGCCAGTGGGGATCGGGGCGGAGAGCCAGCACCACCGTGTCCGCCTCCCGCTGGTCGTACCCCACGAAGGTTTGGGCGAGGGGGCCCAGGGTCAGCCACCCCTCCAGGCTCTCGCCAGCCCCCAGGGAGAGCTCGGCCTGAGCCCGGTCTGCACGGCTCCGTTCCCGCTGGGCCTCCAGAGCCTTTTCGAACCCTTCCACATCCACCCGGTACCCCCGCTCCCGGGCCATGAGCTCGGTGAGGTCCAGGGGGAACCCGTAGGTGTCATAGAGGCGGAAGGCCTCTTCGCCGGGGATGACCGGCCAAGCCCCTTCCGCCCCCGGCGAACGGAGCGGAGCCAGTTCCTCGAAGCGGGCCATTCCCCCTTCGATGGTGGCCAAGAAGCGGTCCTCTTCCAGCTCGGTGGTGCGGAGGATGTGATCCCGGCGAAGTTCCAGCTCCGGGTAGGTCGCACCCATCCCCTCCACGAGGGCGTCCACCACATGGACGAGGGTCGGGTCCCGCCTGCCCAGCAGCCAGGCATGCCGGACCGCCCGCCTGAGGATCCGGCGAAGCACGTAGCCCCGTCCCTCATTGGACGGGAAGACCCCGTCGGCCAGGAGAAACCCCACCGCCCGGGCGTGGTCGGCCAAGACCCGGAAGCTCATGGCCTCCTGGGAATCGGCCCGATAGGGCCGGCCCACCACCTCTCCCACCCGATCCAGGAGCGGCCGGAAAAGATCCGTGTGGTAGTTCGAATCCACCCCTTGCAGAACCGAGGCCAGGCGTTCCAGCCCCGCCCCGGTGTCGATGGAGGGGGCGGGTAGGGGGTGGAGGTTCCCTTCGGGGTCCCGATCGAACTGCATGAAAACCAGGTTCCACAACTCCAGGAAGCCTCCCTCTTCCCCGAGGGCCACGAATTCCTCCAGGGAGTCGGGGCCAGAACGGGCCGCCGCCGGCCGCATGTCGTAGTGGATCTCCGAGCAGGGGCCGCATGGGCCCGTATCGGCCATCTGCCAAAAGTTGTCCTTGTCGCCCAGGCGAAAGATCCGCCGAGGCGGAAGTCCGGCCACCTCCTGCCAGAGGGAGGCGGCCTCGTCGTCGGAGTGGTGTACCGTAGCCACCATCCGCCCGGGATCCAAACCCAGATCCTCGGTGAGGAACGTCCAGGCGTACTCGATGGCCTCCCTCTTGAAGTAGTCCCCGAAGGAGAAATTCCCCAGCATCTCGAAGAACGTATGGTGCCGTGCTGTCCGGCCCACCTCCTCGAGATCGTTGTGCTTGCCCCCGGCCCTCAGACACTTCTGGGAGGACGCGGCCCGGAGGTACGGCCGGCGCTCCTGGCCCAGGAAGACGCGTTTGAACTGAACCATCCCCGCGTTGGTGAAGAGAAGGGTGGGGTCCTCCTCCGGGACCAGGGACGAGCTGGGGACCACCTCATGGCCCCGTTCGGCGAAGAATCGAAGGAACCTCTCGCGGATTTCGTGAGCCTTCATGCCAAGTTGGAGACCGTCCGGGGAGACAGGCCGACCGCAGCGGGCCGGAGGAACCCCACAGTATAACCGACAGGCGGCCTGCTCCTCAACGGAGGCGGCTGCCCCTGAGCCCTCCTCCCCGGCCCGGGGGACCTGCGGCGACTGGAACTCCCCTCGAGGGAGGGCTCGCGGGCACCCTACTCCACCTCGGCCCCGGAATCCCGATCCCCTTCGTCCGAGGCTCCCTGGACCCGCAAGCTGGCCCGAAGCCGCGCCTCGATTTCCTGGGCGATGTCCGGGTTTTCCGCCAAGAAGGCCTTGGCGTTCTCCTTCCCCTGGCCCATGCGGAGTTCACCGTAGGAGAACCACGAGCCCGACTTGGACACGATCTGATTCTCGACCCCCAGGTCGATGAGGAGCCCCAGGTGGCTGATCCCCTCGTTGTACAGGATGTCGAATTCGGCCTGCTTGAACGGGGGCGCACACTTGTTCTTGACCACCTTGACCCGGGTACGGTTCCCTACCACCTCCTGGCCGTCCTTGATGGCGCCGATACGGCGGATGTCCAGCCGCACGGAGGCATAGAACTTCAAGGCCCTGCCCCCGGTGGTGGTCTCCGGATTGCCGAACATGACGCCGATCTTTTCCCGGATCTGATTGGTGAAGATCACAGCGGTGTTGGAGCGGCTCACGGCTCCCGTGAGCTTCCTCAGGGCCTGACTCATGAGCCGTGCCTGAAGTCCCACATGGGAGTCTCCCATCTCCCCCTCGATCTCGGCCCTCGGCACCAGGGCCGCCACCGAGTCGATCACCACCACATCCACGGCTCCGCTCCGAATGAGGACTTCGGCAATCTCCAGGGCCTGCTCGCCGGTATCGGGCTGGGAGACGAGAAGGTTGTCCACATCCACCCCCAGCTTACGAGCATATTGGATGTCCAGGGCGTGCTCGGCATCCACAAAGGCGGCGATCCCACCCGCCCGCTGGGCGTTGGCGATCACATGGAGACACAGGGTGGTTTTCCCGCTGGATTCGGGGCCGAAGATTTCCGTGATCCGCCCCCGGGGGATTCCCCCCACCCCGATGGCGGCGTCCAGGTTCAAAGCCCCGGTGGGGATCCCCTCGATGTGCACCCTGGCCCCTTCCAGACCCATCCGCATGATGGAGCCCTTCCCGTAGGAGCGCTCGATCTGGTGGATGGCGGTCTGAAGGGCCTTTTCCTTCTGCTCCTTGGTTTCCACCTTGTCCTCTCCTGTAGGATCCCCTGAGGGATGTACCAAGCTTGGCGGGGCCGTCGGGATCCCCATCCTCGGTCCTTCGCCGGTGTCGGGCTCCAAGGTACACTACCCGAAGAGAAAGCGAAAGCCCCGGGCTCCTTCAGGAAAGCTAGGGCGGGGCGTGGGAATTCGACATGCCCCCCTGGGACCCTTCTTCGCCGGCCGGGTATTGAGGTGGTTCCGCAAGATCCGACACCACAGATCGGCCGCTTCCGGCCGCCCGATCCGGACGCCATGACCTCCCATCCCCCTCCCCTCCTCCCCCCGGCGGAAGGCCGCTCCGCCGCCCTCGAAACCTCATCCCTTCCCTCCGAGGAGGGCCTTGGGGCGGGTCCCGCTCCCCTCGTACCGCCGGAGGGGCCTGGACCGCGGACCCCGAAACAGGCGACCTCCGAGGGGGGGAAAAGGGCCCTGGGGAAGCTCCTCCTCTTCGGTGTCCTGGTGGGAGGAGGCCTGGCGATGCTCTTCTGGACCCCGGCGGGGGATGCCCTCAGTCGGGAGGGGATCCTGGGGTGGATCGAAGCCCTCCGGGGCTGGCCTTGGGCGCCCGTGGTGTTCGTTCCCGCCTATGCCGCGGCGGTGGCCCTGGGGCTGCCGGGTTCCGCCCTCACTCTGGCCGGGGGTGCCGTTTTCGGCGTGGGGTGGGGAACCGTCTTCAACTGGCTGGGGGCCAACCTGGGGGCCAATCTCGCCTATCTCCTGGCGCGGCTCCTGGGCAGGGAGGGCCTGGTGTGGGTTCTGGGCAGCGGCAAGCGGGGGCGACGAGCCTTGGCCCGGATCGACCGCGCCGTGGTCAGCCACGGGTTTCGGGGCCTCCTGACCCTCCGCCTCATCCCAGCCGTCCCCTTCAACCTCCTGAACTTCGCCGCCGGCTTGGTGGGGATGTCCTGGGCCCCCTATGCCCTGGCCACGGCCGTGGGGATCCTCCCGGGGGCCTTCGTCTACACCCTTTTCGCCGACGCCCTCCTCCAGGGCTCTGCCCAAGCCTCGCGGGAGGCTTTCCTCCGGCTGGTCCTGGCGGGCCTGCTTCTTGTGGTCCTCACGTTCCTGCCGGGACGGCTTGTCCGCCGGCGGTCCGAGTGACGGGGTCTGCTTCCTCGTGTCCCGGCGTCGCCCCTCGGCTCCCAATCCCCGGACGGGCCCCCTCGTGGAGGTGGTGATTCCGTGCTTGAACGAAGTGGAGGCTCTTCCCCGCCTCCTGGGCGATCTGGCCCAGCTCGAGGTGGCCCACGGAGTTGTGGTGGCCGACGGCGGATCCCGGGACGGGACCCCGGAACTGGCTGAAGCCTGGGGCGCCCGGGTGGTGGCGTCCGCTCCCGGGCGCGCCCGGCAGATGAACGCGGGGGCCGCCGTCGCCCGGGCTCCATGGCTCTGCTTCCTCCACGCCGACGTCCGCCTTCCCCCTTCCGCCCGCACGGCCCTGGCGCTGTGGCTCGCCCGGGCCGGACCCAGGGACTTCGGCACCTTTGCCTTCGCCGTTGACGCCCCGGGCCGGATGTGGCGCCTGGTGGAGGCAGGGCAACGCCTGCGGGAGGGCCTCCTGGGACTGGCCTACGGAGACCAGGGGTTGTTGCTCTCGGCGGGGTTGTTCCGAGAGGTAGGCGGGTTCCCTCCTTTGCCCTTCCTGGAAGACGTGGCGATCCTCAGGACCCTTCGGAAGGTGGGAACCTGGAAAAAGATTCCGGCCGCCCTTCCCTCCAGCCCCCGCCGCTACCTCCAAGAGGGATTCTTCCGTGCGTGGCTTCGCAACGCCCTGGTCATCGGACTCTATCTGGCGGGGGCGGATCCACACAAGCTGGTCCGGCTCTACCCGAGCCGGGGGGAGGGATCCCACCCCTCCAGCCGCACCCTCCGGGGCTCCTCCTCTCCCGCACCCGGGGAACCTCCCCCCCGCCAAGGGGCACCGGCGAAAGGCGGGGGTTACCCTCCAGGGGAACGCCGGCTCCTGGTTTTCGTCAAGGAACCCGTGGTGGGGAGGGTGAAGACGCGCCTGGCCCGGGAGGTGGGAGGGGAAGAAGCGGCCCGGATCTACCGGGAGCTGGGCCGCCAGGTCGTGGATTCCCTCCGGGGCGGGGCTTACCGCCTGACCGTGCTCTTCGACCCCCCGGAAGCCCGGGAGGCCGTGGGCCGCTGGCTGGGGGAGGAGGGCGTGGAGTTCCGTCCCCAGGCCCCTGGAGATCTGGGACAACGGCTGGAGGCAGCCTTTGCCGAGGCCCTCCGGGAGGGGGGGGTGGCGGCGGCCGTGGGGTCCGACATCCCCGGGGTCAACCGCCGATGGGTGGAAGCGGCCTTCCAGGCCCTGGAGCGGGCCGATGTGGTCCTGGGGCCTTCGCCGGACGGCGGGTACTACCTCATCGGCCTCCGGCGCCCGGCTCCGGATCTGTTCCGCAACATCCCCTGGAGTTCCGATCAAGTCCTGGCCGTGACCCGGAACAAGATCCTGGCTCTGGGCTGGAAGAGCGAGCTCTTGCCTCCTCTGCCCGATGTGGACACCCTGGAGGACTGGCTCCGTCTCCGGGAACAGCTGCCGCCGGGGGAGAGCCGCTTCTCCTAAGAGGAGAGCTGGGCACAGCGGGCCAGGGCCCGTCCCATGGCCGCCACAGCCACCTCGACCCCCTCG
>JAUQOX010000168.1 GCA_030550695.1 Gemmatimonadota bacterium
CGCACTGGAGCGAGGACCCGCGATGCTTACCGGCGGGGGGGGGACGACTCGGCCCGAGGGGTCCCCGCCGAAGGACCTCACCAGGGCGGTTCCCTCACGGTACGGCCCGGCGGACGAAGGTCCCCTTCGGCCCCGTCATCCTCGATCCCCTTCCTCAGGAAGCCACAACCGGAACACCGTCCGGCCCGGCCTGGATTCCGCCAGGTGGAGAACCCCCCCGTGCATCTCCGCGATCCTCCGGCCGATGGCCAACCCCAGCCCCGCACCGCCCGTCAGGCTCCGGACCGCCCTGGTTCTCCCCTTTTCCACCCGGAAGAATCGCTGGAAGAGCTGACCCTGGGCTTCTTGGGGAATGCCGGGCCCGGCATCCACCACCTCCAGCTCGTACCCCCCCTCCCCCTCGCGAAGGGAGACCTCCACCGTGGTTCCCGGGGGAGCGTAGCGCACGGCGTTGTCCAGAAGGTTCATGAGGAGGCGCGACAGAAGGTCGGCGTCACCTTTGAGGGGCGCTTCCACGATCTCCTTCACTTCGAGCCCCACCCCCCGTTCTTCGGCCAAGGGACGAGCCGCCCGGGCGGTCTCCCGCACCACGTCGTCCAGGTACAGAGCCTCGGCCATCATCACCGGATGTCCTTCGTCCATCCGGGCCAGAAGAAAGAGATCGTCCACGACCTTGCCCAGGCGGCGGGCCGCCTCCCGGATCACCCCCAAGGCCTCCCGGTACTCCTCCTCGCTTCGGTGCGGCTGGGACAGGGTCACCTCGGCCTCACTGCGGAGGACTGCTGCGGGGGAACGGAGTTCATGGGAAGCGTCGGCCACGAACCGACGCTGGCGCTGGAAAGCTTCCTCCAGACGGTCCAGCAGGCCGTTCAGGACCCGGGCCAGATCCCCCAGCTCGTCGTCCGACTCCACGGGCAACCGCTCGTGGAGGGTTCGGGCGCTGATCTCGGCGGCCCGGGCGGCCATGGCCTGCACAGGGCGAAAACTCCGACGGGCCAGGAACCACCCCCCCACCGCCGCCAGACTCACCATGAGGGGGATCAGAAGGAAGAAGAGGGTGCGGATGCGGCGGAGGGTGGCCTCCACCTCTTGGAGGGGATAGACGCCGGCCAACACGAACAGCTCGTCCCCCAGGGGCAACGGCTGGAGCCGCAGACGGAGGCCTCCCTCGGCGGTTTCGACGGTGAAGGCACGGGGTTCCGGGATGGGATGGGCCCCCAGCACTGCGAGCCAGTCCAACGGAGGACGGCCGCTCCCGGCCACCACCTTGCCCTGGGGTGTCAGGATCACGATGGCCAGGTCCTGAAAGCGCACCTCCCGCACCGTGGTGGCCAGGGCCTCCGCCGGATCGGGGTGCACCCGGCGTTCCACCATGAGTTCGTTCTGGAACACCGTGAGGGCATCGGCCAGGAAGCCGTCGGTCCGGGCCACCAGGGCGCCGGCAAAGATCCCATACGAAAGGAGCGCCAGGGCCGCCAGGGGAACGGTCAGCCACAAGGTGTACCAGGCCGTGAGGCGGCCCCGGACCGACCGCCGCCAGGGCATCACTCCTCACCCTCGGCCAAGAGGGGGGGGCGTGGGAGGAGGTTCCGCTCCCCGAGGGGGTTGGGACCCTGGAGGGGGGGCAGCCGGCTCTTGCCGGGGCGTTTCCAGAAAGTACCCCACCCCCCGGCGGGTCCCCAGGAGGGGGGCGGCTTCCCCCTCGTCCAGTTTCCTTCGAAGCCGGCTCATATAGACGTCCACCACGTTGGAGTGGGTGTGGGCCGGATCGCCCCACACGGCCTCCAGGAGCTCGGCCCGGGTCACCACTTCCCCCCTGCGGCTGGCCAGGAACACCAGGAGGTCGAATTCCCGCGCCGTGAGATCCAGGGCCCGCCCCCCCCGCCGTGCGGTCCGCCGGCGGAGATCGAGATGGAGATCTCCCACCACGAGTTCCCCCGGTAGGTCCGAACCGGGGCGGCGGCGGAGGAGCGCCCGGAGCCGGGCCAGGAGCTCCCCGAAATCGAAGGGTTTGCCCAGGTAGTCGTCGGCCCCCGCGTCGAGCCCCGCGATCCGCTGTTCCACCGCATCCAGGGCCGTGAGGATCAGGATGGGGGTCCAATTCCCTTCCGCCCTCAGCCTACGGCACACCTCGATGCCGTCCAATTCGGGGAGCAAGATGTCCAGGATCAGGGCGTCGTAGGGTTGCTCCGCGGCCAAGGCCAGGGCAGACCCACCGTTGTCGGCCTCGTCCACCCCAAACCCCGCCTCCCGCAGGCCTCGGGCGAGGCTGCGCCTGAGGGGGACATCGTCTTCCACCAGGAGGATGCGCATGGGGGAAACTTACGGGACAGGACCGGCGGGCCCAAGGTAGAGGCCCGTCTGCCACGGTTCCTGGAAGCTCCCGCGGCGGCCCCCTCGGGTGAGGCCCGCCCCCCCCGGCCGGACCCCAGCCCTCCTTCCGTTCACGGCCCCTTCCCGAACGAAACGGAACGGGCCGCCTCCCGGTACTCGGGACGGGTGACAAGGTACTCGGCCCGGAAGAACACCACTCCCGGCAACCCCCGGGCCCGGGCGGCCTCCAGCCCCTCCCGGACTTCGGCCGGGGTGGGGCCTCGGCCGCCGGGGCCCTCGTGGAGCTGGATCCCCGCCAGAACGGGGCGCCCCGTGATCTGGGCCACCAGGGCGGCACCTGCCGCGGCCTTGGCGGGGGGGACGCCGTAGTCCAGGTGGTAGGTCATGGGGCAGAACCAATCCACATAGCGGGCCAAGTCGGCGTAGCTCTGGCCGTAAAAACGGGCGCTGGCGGCCACGCCCGCCGCCGTCTCGAAACTCTCCGCCTTGGTGGCCGCGCTCAGCACGACCCGCGGCCGCCTCCGATCCAGGAGTTCCCGCACCTCGGCCACGAACGAGGTCACCGCTTCCGTGCCCGGTGCATCCCGGCGGTACCGCACGTAGTCCAGATGGACCCCGTCGACGGCGTGGCCCGAGGCCCGAAGGTCCAGGAACCGGGAGATGGTCTCCAGGAGATACCTTCGGTACTCTGCCGATGCGGGATCCACCCATGACGGATCCCTGAGCTCATCCCGGAAACAGACGAACCACACGTGGACGAACATCCCCCGGGCATGGGCCTGGGGAAGCAAAGCGACCAGATGGTCCTGCCGGACCTCGCCGCTCCCGCTCTTTCCCAGCACGAAAAGGTGTCGGACCCCGCTCTCCTCCAGGCGGTCCAGCACCTCGTCCACGCCGTAACGGTCCACGGTCCGCCACCAAAGCCAGGCGCCGTTCCCCAAGGGGGGCAGGGCCTTCTCTTCGCCCACCCCGGTCCCCTCGGAGCACCCGACAACGGCCAGAAGCCCGACCCCGAGGGCGGCGGCCGCGGCGCGCCGGCGGAACCGACCATCCGCGTCTTTCTTCATCCCGGCTCCAAGGTTTTCCTCTCCGGGCCCGGCCTGTTCCCCCATCGGCCCGGCCGTGGCCCGGTACCCGAAGGATCCGGAATCGCCTTTGCGGGGGCAAGGGTCGGCACCCCCCCCGGCCCGTCCTCGGCCGTCGAGGTCGGCTCCTTCGTTACCGTTCCGCCTTCTTCCGGAACTTGTGCCGGCCAAGGGGATGTTCGACCTTTGGGCGGCTCCCATGGCCCCCACCAGGAGGAAGTCCGCCATGATGGATCGTCGCCAATGGATTCGAGCGGCCGGCCTTGCCGGGGTGGCGGCCGCCGCTCCCTCCCCCCTCTCCCCTTCCCTGTCGGCCCTGACCCAAAGGGGCGCCGCACCCGGCCCCTTGGGCCTCCCCCGGGCCCGTAACCTCATCTTCTTCGCCCTGGACGGAACCGGGTTCGAGGACCTGGCCACCGCTTCCCATTTTTCCGAGCGGGTTCTGGGACGTCCCTTCTTCTTCCGGGAATTCCTCCGTCGGGGCGCCTCGTCCGGGGCCATGTTCACCCATTCCCTCACCGCCGTGGTCACCGATTCGGCCGCGGCCTCGACGGCCTGGAGCACCGGGCGCAAGGTGGTGAACGGAGCCCTCTGCATGTACCCCGACGGGCGTCCCCTCAGGCCGATCCTGGACCTGGCCCGGGAGGCGGGCCGCGCCACCGGGCTGGCCACCACCACCCGGATCACCCACGCCACCCCCGCCGGTTGGATCGCCCGGGTGGCGGACCGCGACCAGGAGGACGACATCGCCCTGCAGTACCTGGAGTTCCAGCCCGAAGTCCTGTTGGGGGGGGGGGCGGCTCACTTCCTGGCCCGAAGCCGCCGGGACCGCCGGGACCTCGTGGCCGAGTTCCGTGCCCGGGGATACGACGTGGTCCGGAGCCGCCGGGAACTCCTGAACTCCGCCGGTGACCGGATCCTGGGCCTTTTTACGGACGGCACGAGCCATGTCCCCTACGAGATCGACCGCCGGTTCCAGGGGGTGGATACTCCGAGCCTGGCGGAAATGGCCGGAGCGGCCCTGGCCCGGCTCCAGGAAGCGCCCAGGGGTTTCGTCCTTCAGGTGGAAGCCGGCCGGATCGACCATGCCAACCACGAGAACGACCCCGGGGGGATGATCTGGGAGTGGATGGCTGCCGACGAAACCCTGCGCCTTCTGGTGGACTTCGTGGACCGCACCCCCGGGACGCTCCTCTTCGTCGCCGCCGACCACGACACCGGAGGCGGCACGGTTTACGGTTTCGGCGACAACTACCTGTCCTCCACGCCGGCTCTTCTCACCGTCCAGCGCCAGCGCATGAGCCTGCAGCGGTTCCGCTCCCGCCTGGGGCGGAACCCCGACCTGGCCCTCTTGCCCGAGGCCGTCCGGGAATTCCTGGGGTTCGACCCCACCCCCGACCAGGTGGAGCGCATGGGCCGGGTGCTCAAGGGCGAGGCCTCTTTCGGCCACCCCACCGCCCACTCCGGGGATCTCAACTCCCTGGCCGCCGTCCTCTGGGAAATCCCCAAGGGGAGGGTGGACCGGCCCAACCTGGCCTTCTCCACCGGAAACCACACCGCCGGCACGGTTCCCGTGGCCCTCTACGGGACGGGGCTCACCCCTGCTCCCCTGGGAGTGGTGGACAACACCCAGCTCTTCTCCTGGATGCTGGAGGCCTTGGGCCTTAGCTTCTCCAACCCCGAGATGTCCGAAGCCGAGGCTTTGGAGATCTTGGCCCGGCGCGGGGAGGAAGGCGAACCCCGTTTCCGCCACCCCTTCGATTGAGGCGGGACCCCCGGCCGGCGGGCCGGGACGCCTTCCCCGTGAAGCTGGGCGGCCTTGGTCGGGCGGGGAGAGATTTTCGGCCTGTCCCACGCCGGGAGGGGGCGGCCGGGATACCCTTCGGCCGGGCCGAGAGGGAGCCGGTATGACCTCCGGACCATGAACCCAGCCTTATGGAACGACTGATCGTGGAGGGGGGCCACCCCCTCGCCGGAACCGTCCGCAGTCAGGGGAACAAGAACGAAGCCCTTCCCTGCCTGGCGGCCAGCCTCCTGACCCCGGAGCCCGTGGTCCTCCGGAACGTGCCGCGGATTCGGGACGTCCTGGAGATGATCCAGCTCCTCCGCCATCTGGGGGCCCGGGTGGAAGAGCTCTCCCCCAACGACTACCGCATCGAGGCTCGGGAGATCAGGGCGGTGGAGCCGGATCCGGAGGTCTGCCGGCGGCTCCGGGCGGCGATCCTCTTGGCCGGGCCCCTTCTGGCCCGCTTCCCTACCCTGACCCTACCACCCCCAGGGGGCGACGTCATTGGACGGCGGCGGCTGGACGAGCATGTTGCGGCGTTGTCCGCCCTGGGGGCCCGGGTGACCGTGGAGGATCGGAAGTACCGCTTCCAGCGCCACCGTCTGGCGGGGGCCGACATCTTCCTGGACGAGCGTTCCGTCACGGCTACCGAGAACGCCGTCATGGCCGCCGTCCTGGCCCAGGGCATGACCCGTTTGGAGAACGCCGCCTGCGAGCCCCACGTGGTGGGGCTCTGCCGCATGCTCAACGCCATGGGCGCCCGCATCCGGGGGGCGGGCACCCACATTTTGGAGATCGAAGGGGTGGGGGAGTTGGGGGGGGTGGAGCACACCATCGGTCCCGATCTCCTGGAGATCGGAGGCTACATCCTGCTGGGCGCCCTGACGGGCTCGGAATTGGTGGTGGAAGAGGTGAGGCCCGAAGAACTCCGTGTGATCCGGTCGGCCTTCGCCAAGGTGGGGGTGCGCTTCCAGGTGGAGGAGGTCGCCGAAGGCGGAGAGCACCAGGCCGCCCGGGCCGGCAGTGCCCCGGCGAGCCGTTGGCGCGTCCGGGTTCCCCCCCAGCAGGAGCTGGCGGTGGAGCCCGACTTTTCGGGCGACATCCCCAAGATCGACGACGGACCCTGGCCCTCCTTTCCCACCGACCTCATGAGCCCCCTCATCGTGGCCGCCACCCAGGCCCG
>JAUQOX010000169.1 GCA_030550695.1 Gemmatimonadota bacterium
GCCCGAACTCCATGGACCCGATCCCCAGGCCCCCCGCCGTTGGGCCCAGGCGGCCTTGGTGCGAGCCGACGCCCTCCTTGCCGGCCTCCCCGAGTCCCCTGCCGACGGCTGGGGTGCCCCAGGGCGTTGGAGCTTGGAGCTGGAGCGCCTTTGGGCCCTTTACCACCTGGCCGTGGAGGAGAAAGGGCAGCTTCCGATGCTGGAAGGGGCCTTGGCCCGGCTGACGCCTCGGGCGCCCACGGAGGACCGGGAGTTCCTGGCGGGGTTCTCCGGAGCGTACCACGTTCTCCAAGCCAAGTACGCCCGCTGGCCTCCCACAAGGCTGGAGCGCCTCAAGGTGGGATTTGCGGCCCTGGACCAGGCTGTCGCCCGGGCCCCCGGAGATCCCCGGGTCCGGTACCTTCGGCTGGTCAGCGGCTACCATCTCCCGGCCTTCCTGGGAAGGAAGGCGGAGGTGGAGGACGATTTCCGAGCGTTGTTCACCCTGCTGCCGGAAGGGGGCGGGGCTTTTCCCCCGGGCCTCTTCCCCCTGGTCGTCGGGTTCGTCTTGGAGAAGGGCTCTCCGCCGGAGACGGTACGGCAAAATCTCGTGGGGGCGCTGGAGGGCGTGTGGTGAGCAGCCGCGGTCCCTGCCTCCGCTATTCTTCCCTGGCCTGGAAAGTGTTCCAGGCGGTATGGTGGCCACGGCGGCGCTTAGGTCTCCGGGCGGTCCGGCTGGCCGGTCTCCCCCGGGACCTTCCACCCGACCTCCCTCTGCTGGTCGTGGCCAACCACATAAGCTGGTGGGACGGGTTCGTGCTCAGAGCTCTCCAGGAAACCCTCCGGCCCAAGGACCGTCTGGGGGTCGTCATGCTGGAGCCGGAACTCCGGAAACGACCCTTCCTGAGATGGCTCGGCGGACTCGGGCTCACTCCCGGCTCCCCGGCCTCCCTTCGGGGGCTGGTACGCGCCCTGGAGCGGGAAAGGCACGCCTCACCCGCTCTCACGGTGGTGTTCTTTCCCCAGGGGCGGATCTGGCCCAGCCACCGCCGCCCTTTGGGATTCCAACCCGGCGTCCGTCTCGTGGCTCAGGCTCTGGCTCCCGTGGCGGTGCTTCCCGTGGCCCTTCATCTGGAGCCGGGCCGGCACCCGGCGCCCACGGCCTGGGTCTCCGCAGGACGCCCCAGGTCGGATACGGCTTGGACGGTGGAGGACCTGGAAAGAGCGGTGGAAGACGAGCTTCGCCGCGTCTACGCTTACCTAGCCTTTGCCGGTGAATCGGCGGGGGAGGAACCTTGGGATCCCTTCCGGCCCCTCCCCTCTTCTATGGACCATCACAGCCAATCCGAGGAAAATCCATGAGCGTGGTCTCATCGGGCAGCCGCCGCGTACTCGTCATCGGGAGCGGTTTCGGGGGCCTGGCCCTGGCCATCCGACTTCAAGCGGCGGGAGCCCAGGTCACCATTCTGGAGAAGCGCCCGAAAATCGGGGGCAGAGCTTATCAGCTCGTGGACCGGGGCTATGTCTTCGACATGGGCCCGAGTCTGATCACGGCCCCGTACATCCTGGACTCCGTCTTCCGGGCGGCGGGTCGCCGCCTGACCGACTACCTGGAGCTGATCCCCCTGGATCCCTACTATCGCGTGTACTTCCACGACGGGACCCATCTGGACTACGTGGGCGATTCGGAGCGGATGAAGGCGCAGATGCGGGCCTTCCACCCTGGGGACGCCGACCGGTTGGATGCCTTCCTGGAAGCCGTCCGCCCCATTTTCCAAGCCGTCATCGGAGACCGGCTGGGCTCGAAGCCTTTCGATACGCTCTCCACCATGTTGGGGTTCGTGCCGAGGGCCGTTCGGTTGAAGGCCCACCGTCCCGTAACCTCGGTGGTGAATCGATACTTCGAAGATTTCCGGCACCGCTTCATCTATTCCTTCCATCCCCTCTTCATCGGCGGTCATCCCTTCCACACCCCCGCCATCTACCTCATGATCCCTTACCTGGAGCGCGAGGGGGGAGTCTGGTTCACCAAGGGAGGCATGTACTCCCTGGTCGAGGCCCTGGGGCGCCTTTTCCGGGAGCTGGGAGGAACCATCCTCACGGAGGCTGAGGTCACCAGGATCCGAGTTCAGGGAGGCAAAGCGGTGGGCGTCGAGGTGGGTGGCGAGTTCCTGCCCGCCGACGCCGTGGTGAGCAATGCCGATGTGGGCCACACCTATCGGGACCTGGTGGATCCGGCCTACCGGCGTCGCTGGACCGACAAGAAGCTCCGGAAGATCCATTTCACCATGAGCTGTTTCTTGCTCTACCTGGGGGTACGTCGGCAATACCCGCAACTCCAGCACCACACCCTAATCCTGGCCGAGCGATACCGGGGCCTGTTGGACGACATCTTCTTCCGCAAGGTCCTCCCCGAGGATTTCAGCATGTACCTCCACGTGCCGACGCGGACGGATCCCGCCATGGCCCCTCCAGGGGGGGAAAGCATGTATGTGCTCGTGCCGGTGGCCAACAACCTCAGCGGTATCCATTGGCCCACGACCCAGAAGGTCTTTGCCGACAGGGTGCTGTCGTTCCTGGAGGCTTGGGGGCTGGAGGGCCTTCGGGAGAGCCTGGAGGTGCTGCATCTCTTCACCCCGGACGACTTTGCCCGGGAACTCAATGCGACCCACGGCAATGCCTTCGCCATCGAGCCCCGGCTCCTGCAGACCGCATGGTTCCGCCCGCATAACCGAAGCGAGGATGTGGCGAACCTCTACCTGGTGGGGGCCGGTACCCATCCCGGGGCCGGGGTTCCCGGAGTGTTCCTTTCGGCCGAAACCACCTACGGGGTCATGGCCCAGGACTTGGGTCTCCCACCGCCGTGGGACGCCGACCGACCGGGTCGGGTGGACCTGGCCGCCGAGGGCTCAGTCCCTCTCCATCCGCCCCAACTGGAAGCGCAAGGAGTCCTCTAGAGCAGGGTAGCGGAAGCGGAACCCGGATCCCTCCGCCCGCCGGGGCAGGACCCGTTGTCCTTCGAGGAGAAGGGCCTGCCCCATCTCCCCGAAGAGAGCCCGGACGGCGGCGGCAGGGACCGGGACCAGGGTGGGCCTGCCGAGCACCCTCCCCAAAGTGTCGGTGAAGGCCGCGTTGGAGACGGGATGGGGTGCGACGGCATTGACCGGCCCCTCCAGTCCCGGGGAGGCCAGGGCGTGGTAGATGAGGCCAGTCTCGTCGTCCAGGTCGATCCAGCTCAGGTACTGCCGCCCGCTCCCCAACCGCCCCCCCACCCCCACCTGGAAGGGGAGCAGGAGGGTACCCAAGGCGCCACCCGCCGGGGAAAGGACCACTCCCGTCCGCAGGTGCACCACCCGGATCCCCCTTTCCTGGGCCGGCCGCGTGGCCTCTTCCCAAAGGCGACAGACCAGGGCCAGGAAACCCTCCCCCGGGGGACTCTCTTCCGTGAGGATCTCCGCCCCCCGGGGCCCGTAATACCCCACCGCGGAGGCGGATACCCATACCCGGGGGGGCCTCTCCAGGGCCGCCAGGGTCCGGGCAAGGAGTTCCGTTCCCCGCTGCCGGCTTTCGAGGATCCTCCTCTTCTTCTCCTCGGTCCACCGGAGTCCGAAAATGGGTTCGCCCGCCAGGTGGACCACCGCATCCACCCCCTCCAGCGCTTTGGGGTCCAGGAGGCCCCGTTCGGGATCCCACAGGATCCCGGGCTCCCGGGGGTTCCGAACGAGACGCACTACCTGGTGGCCGCCCCCCCGCAGAAGGCAAACCAGCGCCCGCCCCACGAGTCCTCCCCCACCGGTCACGGCCACGGTCCACGGCTTTTCCTCGGCGTAGCGGTCATGAAGATCCAGGTCGTTGCGGAGGCGGGCATGGCGGAACCCGAAAAAGCGCGTGAGCTCCCTTTCCACGAAGGGTTCCCCGAAAAGCTTTCCCAGGGCCCCCAGGGGAGCCTCCCACTCCACCTCGTCTTCCAGCACGCATTCCCCTTCCCCCACGGGCAGGAAACGGTGGGTGTGGATCCACTTCCGAAACGGGCCCGAAACCTGTTCGTCCTGGAAGAGCCGTCCCTCTTCGAAGGCGGTAACCCTGCCCTCCCAACGGAACTGTGCCGGCCCCTGCCCGACGGAAAGGACGAACCTCGCTCCCTCTGCCAACGCCCCCCCACCCTCCAGCATCCGCACCCGCAGCCACGGGGGCGTCAGGCGCTGGAAGGCGCCCTCCTGCAGGTGCCAGGCAAAAACCCGGTCGGCGGGGTAGGGAAATCGGGTACGATGACGGAAGATCGGCACCTTCAAACTCCCCCGGCAGTTGAACCAAAACGCCGCAAGTAGTTCTCCATCCGAATTTTACGGCGCGTGGCCGCAGAACTCATGCGCCGTACCTTCCCGAAGATGGGGGCCTCAGGCCAACCCCGGTCGTACCGACCCAAACACCAGAAAATACCGCTGTAGGAGTTCGGATCCCGACCGTCCAGGGCCAGCCCGTCGTTGAGCTCCACCATGATGTCCAGAGCCTCCCGGGGGTTGGGGGTCCATTCCAGGATCTTCTTGCCCCAGAGCATCCTGAGGTAGTTGTGGATGACCCCTTCCTCCAGGAGCTGCCGCTGGGCGGCATTCCAGACGGGGTCGTAAGTGCCGGCTTCCCGAAGCTCCTCCAAGCGGTAGAGACGAGGCCTGACGTCGGAGATGTGGTCCTCCAGCGTCGCCCGCGCCCAGGCCGGAAGGGATTCGTAGGCCGTGTAGGACGGAAGATGACAGGCTGCGTTGAACCCCAGTTCTCTCCAGGTCACCAGCTGGTCCAGAAACGCCTCCGCCCCTGCGCTCATCCCCCACCAGCCCCGGCGCCTCCCGTCGGCCGGCCCCGAGATCCGCCCCGGGCTCCAGCCCTCCCGGCGGGCTACGGCATAGAACACTTCCTGACTGGAAAGGTTGCCGAAATGGAGATAGGGGGAGAGCCGGCTGGTGGCCTCGAGATCCGGGTGGTCCCGATCCTCGGCATACCGAGCCAGAGCGCCCTGGAGGAACTTTTCCAACAGACGGCGAGCGGGCTCCGTACCTCCCGGAAAGCCTGGGACCGGAGGGACCGAAGCGCCCAGCGGCAGGGCCCGCCAGAGTCGCCCCGGGTCGTCCCGCAGGGCAGGACCCGCAGAGGGCCAACGATCCAGGATGTCCGCGGGCACCACGTCAGACGCGGACGGCAGGGGGGCCGCCAGGGGGTCCGGGTGCGGTGGCTCCAGAAGGTGCTCGAGAAGCCGGTTCTGGAGGAAACGACGGAATGCAAATGCTGTGGGAAAGGCGCGGTCCGCTACCCGTAGGGGAAGAACACCGTTGGAGTCCACCGCATCCACCCCTACCTTGACCACCCCCGCAGCCAGCGACACGAAGCCGGGGTGCAGGAAGGCCGGATAATCGTCCGTCACCACCAAGGCCGCCCACCGCCCTAAGGCCTCCAGCAACCCCCGCCCCTCCCCCGGCACCCGCTCCACGAAGGGGTAGTGGAAGACCGGCCCACCCCAAAGCTGCTTGTGACGCTCGGCCATCCCCTCCAACATGAACGCATGCAGGCGGGGGCTCGCATAGGGGTAGTCCACCTTCAGGATTTCCAGAATCACCAAGGGCTTTTCCCATTTGCGGGCGTGGGCAGCGGCGTGCTCCAGGGAAAAGTTCCAACCCAACCGCCGAAATGCCGTCATCCAGTAGAGGACATATCGGCCCCGGGGGTCTTCCCTTGCCCCGTTGACCCGCCGCACCCTGGATGTCGGTATCCCCCCTTCCACGGCTCGACTCCTGTCCGAATAGCCCGCGCCGGAATCGGCGGTCTCTCAGCTGCCAAGCTGCCAGGCGGTCACGGCGGGCACCACCTGCACCCAAAAATTGTCATCCGACCCACTCCTCACACCTTCCACCACGGCGCCCGCCCCCGCCGCAGCCACCGCCGGAACCACGGCGGACGCCCAGGATTCTCCCAACATCACCAGGGCCCACCATGCCCCCAGGGTCCCCACCATCCAGACCGCCAGGGACCCTTCCATGGTCTTCTCGGGCGCCCACGGAAGCCAGGGAATCGGCCGCCTCCAAATCCTCCTTCCCCACCGCTTCCCCACCCACTCCCCGGCCGCATCCCCCCACCCGCACACCGCATAGCCCACCACCGCCCATTCCCCCAACAGCACCAGGTTCACCAGCCCACCGGCCGCCGTGGCCAGCCAGGGGAAAACGATCGACCGCCGCGGCGGGCCGTTACCTCCCCTTGCCAGGGCCTCCAGGAGCCGTCTGCCGCCCCACCGCCCGGAGACGGCCAGGGTGAGCACAGCCGACACTCCCCCCCCGAACCCCAGAATCCCGCCCCCGCCCCACAGGAAGTGTACCACGGCC
>JAUQOX010000170.1 GCA_030550695.1 Gemmatimonadota bacterium
TTCGGAACAGCAAAGACGATTCCCGGGTCCGGCGTTCCAGTTCCCTGAGGGCCTGCATCCGTTCCCGGCGGGTCCGGGCCGTCCGCGCCGCCACGGCCAGACGAACTTGGAAGAGGGTGGGATCGATGGGTTTGGGAACGAAGTCGTCGGCCCCCGCCCGGAGGGCCTCTTCCAGATCTTGAGGCGACACCCGCACCGTCACCACCAGCACGACGCATTCCTCCCCCCCCGCCACCCCCCGGATCCTCCGGCAGAGCTCCAGCCCGTCTATCCCCGGCAGGATCCAATCCACGATGGCCACGGCCGGCCTATGTTCCAGGAAGTGCTTCCAACCGCCCTCGGCATCGGGATAGGCGTACACCCGGTACCCCTTCGCCGACACCAGACCCGTCAGGAGGCGCAGGTCTTCGGGGGTGTCCTCCACCAGGAGGACCTCCAGGGACTCCCCCTCCGAGGGGCCGTTTCCCAGATCCACCCCCGCCCGCACTCCGCGGTCCCTCGGCACCGTCCCCTCCTTCCGGTCAGCTTTCATCCCCCACCCCCAGCGATCCCCCCGCCCGGAGACGAGCCGCGCGGGTGAGGGCCGTCTCCGCTTCGAAGAACTCCGATCCGCCCTCCTGGAGAGCCCCGTAGTAGCCCTGGAAGGCTCCCTCCCAGTCGTAGCGGTCCTCGGCCAGCGTCCCTTCCAGGAACCTGGCCACGGCCCGGAGAGGGACGCCCGACGGGCGAAGCTCCCGGAGCGCCGCCGACGCCACGGGGTCCTCCCAGGGGGGGCGGCGGTCGGTTTCGTCCAGGAACTCCAGGATCCGTCCCACCACGGTCCGCCCCAAGGCCACCGGATCGGTGCCGGGCGGGATGGGGATGCGAAATCCCCTCAAAAGCCTTCCGCTCGCCGTCTCCACCAGGCGACCCTCGAAGAATTCCCCGGCCGGGGCGAGACGGGTCCAGGTTCCTTGGAGCACCATCTCCGCCCCCGGGGAGGTCCCCACGGGAGGAGCCCCCGGGGGCGCCGGCAATCCCTGTCGTTCCCGCTCCACCGCGGCCATGAACCGGCGTCGCTCCACGAAATGCACATCCCGGCGCCGGAGAAGCCCGGCCGAGACGAGCTCCTGCAACGCCAGGGCAGCGGCACCGGGGCTTCCCAGCCGCCAGGGATCCCCATCCATGGCGATCTCCCCGACGGAAATCCTCACGGCCCCGGGCAAGGGGTCGGGCCGGGGGCGGTTCCAAGCCGACCACTTCGTTTCGGGACCCCCTCGGGGGGGAAGGCCTCCCGGGCCGGCTCCCCGGCATCCGACCAAGACCAGCAACCCGAAGAAGCCCGAAAGAAGGAGGAGGTGCCGGCGAAGGCGCGGCGGCCGAAGGCGGGGTCCGGGGAAGTCTTTCGGAAACACAAAGCCCTCCACAGCATGGCTGAAGGGAACGGAGGGGAGGGAAGGGGGAGCTGGATGCCCCCTCTCCAGTTTAGCGAGGGAGTGGTGCCAGCCGCCACGGGCTCTGCACGGCCGTGTCTTTCCGGGCCGGCCGTCAGGGCCACCTCCGACCCGGCTCGGCGGATGGCCGATGAGGGAGAAGCCCCTTCCCGGAAGCCGGCGGAAAAGCGATTCTTTTTGCCGCCTTCCTTGCCACTGCCGGCGTGCAGGAGTCTTCTGGCCCATGCGTCCCGACCCTCGACGTTTTCGCCTCTGGCACGAAGTGGACGTCCGTTTCAAGGACATCGACATCGGCGGACACGCGCACCATTCTCTGGCCCTGGTGTACTTCGAGGAAGCCCGGGCGCGGTACTGGAGGGAGGTGGTGGGGCGGAGGGGCCTGGACGATGTGGACTTCATCCTGGCCGAGGCCCGGGTGCGGTATCATGCCAGGATCCGGTACCCGTTGCGACTGAAGGTAGGCGTACGGGTATCGGCCCTGGGCAAAAAACACTTCGTCATGGAGTATTTGGCCCAGGGCCCGGAAGGGGAGGATCTGGCCTCGGGGGAAACGACCCTGGTCATGTTCGATTATTCTCAGGCTCGCTCCCGACCCATCCCACCGGAGGTGCGGCAAGCTGTCGAGAGGTGGGAGGGGGGTGGCAAGTAGGGGGGGCGTGGACCCTTTTGAGGGCCCTGCGGTATCATGGTGAAGGGGAGGTCGGCGGGGGTAGGGAGGCAAGAGGTTGACCTTGGATTCCATATCCCTTATAGCTTTACGAATTTCTGCGGGGATCGAGCCCGGTGGGGTAGGTTAGCCCGGGCTTTCCCCGGCTTCAGCCGGTGGAGCGTCGAGTGAGCCGATGGGGGGTTCGCTCCCGCTGCGCCGAGGGGGCCCTGTGCCGGGACGGCCCCACGTATCCACGACCCTTTCCAGGGAGAGCGGAACCATGAGAGGACGGAGCTGGCTCCTCGCCGCCGCGATGGCCACCCTGGGGGTGGCATCATCCTTCGGTACCTCGGTTCGGGCCCAGGAGGCGTCCGGGCGTTTTCGGGTCCTGGTGCCGGTGGTGATGGGGGAGGAAGGGGCCGATCGGCGGTTCGGCGAAAGGTTCACCCAGGAGCTCCGGCGGCTCATCAACGAGATGCCCACCCACCGGCCCATTGACGACCGGGAGCTCCGGAACGCTCTCCGCCAGTACAACGTGAAGCCCGAGGACCTCAGCTGTCCCCGTACCCGCCAGCTCGGTCAGCTGATCAACGCCCAGCTCGTCTTCTGCGCCACCTACCAGAGGGACGCCAACGGGTTCCGGGTGGAGGGGGAGTTCTGGACCTCGACTTCCGAAGCCTTCCCCGTGGAACCGATCACGGTCTCCGCCAATGGGCACCGGGAGGCGGCCCAGCATTTCTACCAGGCTCTCCAGGTGCAGTCGGAGCAACTCCGGGCCGCCCGCTTCTGTGCCGATTATGCTTCCAGCCAGCTCTGGGAGCAGGCCCTGGCCGCGTGTGACCGGGCCATCGAGCTGAACCCCGCCACCGTGGAATCCCGCTACACCCGGGCCATGGTCCTCCGGAACCTGGAGCGTCATGAAGAGGCTCTGGACGAATTCAAACGGGTGTTGGAAAGGGATCCCCTCAACGAGGATGCCATGCAGAATGCGGGGTATCTGTCCGCCCTCCTGGGGCGGGAGGACGATGCCCGCATGTATTATCGGCAGTACCTGGAGCTGAATCCTGCCAATGCCCAGGTTCGCATGCGGATTGCCTACGAGTTGGGCCAAGCCGGTGACCCCCTCGGGGCCATGCAGCTCATCGAAGCGGGGCTGCAACTGGATCCGGAGAACGTGGATCTGTTGGTACAACACGGAGGCTTCGCCTTTTCCGCCGCCGCCAAGGTAGCGGGAGAAGGGGAGACGATTCCCGTGGAGGCGGCGGAACTCTTCCGCAAGGCCCTGGAATCCCTCAACAAGGTTTACTCCATCCGGGGCGCCGAGACCGACGTGAGCCTGTTGCGGAACATGCTCGCGGCCCACAACCGGCTCCAGGATTTCGAGGAGACGGTGAAGCTGGGATCGCGGGTTCTGGAGACCCATCCCGACGAACCCATCATCTGGTCCTTCTACGGAGACGCCCTCCAAAGGCTGGGTCGGCTGGACGAAGCCTTGCGGGCCCTGGATCGGGTCCTGGCCCTGGACCCCAACTACCCTAGGGTGGTGGAGCGGAAGGCCCAGTGGCTCTTCGACGCCGATCGCCGCGACGACGCCGTGGCCATTCTCAGGGAAGGCGTCCAGGGGAAGCTTATCTCCGCCGACGACGCCGCCAACCGGATCTTCGTGAACGCTTATCAGAAGGGGATCCAGCCGCAGCAGTGGGGGGTGGCGGTGAACCTGTTGCGGCAGGCCAAGGGCTTCGAGACCACGGACCTGCTTCGGCAGCAGCTGGATTTTTGGCTGGGCTACGCCCTGTTCCAGCAGGCCCGGGGCGAACAGGAACCCATGACCCTTCAGAGCGCCCGGGCCACCCTACCCAAGTTCCAGGAGGTGATGCGCCTCATGGAATCCTGTGTGGCCTATGCCCGGCAGAACAACCTGGAGAACAACCGCCAGCAGATCCGGGACGCCACCCAGCAGTTCATCGAAATCCAGGAGGCCATCATCAAGCGGGGAGGATGAGGCTCGGCAAGCCGTGTAGACGGCGGCTCCGCCTCCCCCCTCGTTCCCGTCGCGGCCTCGGGACTCCGGTCCCGGGGCCGCGTTGCTGTTGCGGCTCCGTCGGTTCCCTTGCCCCACCGGCGAGAGATCCTTTTCCCTTCCGCCATCCCCCCGCGGGAACGTCTCGCTCCCGGGCCTGCCGGCGTGGACCTCCCGGCTCCCGGCCAGCCGGCCGGGGGAGGACCCCTCCCCACGCGCCCCTTCCCCCCTTGCCGGTCGCTTGCGGCGGGGACGATCCCCGCTAGGCCGGGAGCTTCTCGAGGAAAAATCCCGAATAAAAACCGAATACCTTTTGAAAACTAATCCGGCGAAGGGCCCATAAGCTATTACAGTTCCATGACTTGACTCGAATTCTCCCCTCAGCCCACGGGCTCCGGGCCGGTCGGGAGAATTTCAAAAAAAAGCTTGCGTGATCCCACTGCATCGCCTATCATTCCCCTTGTCACCACTCTTTCCCACTCTTTCCCACTTCTTGCCACCGTGGACGGGTATTTCGGCCGGTACGAGTACCAGATGGACGAGAAGGGACGGGTGTCCCTGCCGGCCGCCTTTCGGAAGGGGGGGGAAGGGGAGCGGTTCCTCCTGGTCCAGTGGGAGGAGCCCTACCTGACGCTGTTCCCCGCGGAGGCCTGGAGGCGGGTTCAGGAACGGTTGCTGGAATACCGAAAGTCGGATCCTGCGGCCTGGGCCCATGTTCGGGAGGTGGCCTCCAACGCCACGGAGGTTTCGCCCGACAAACAAGGGCGGATCCTCATCCCGGCCAACCTCCAGGCCAAAGCCAACCTGAAAGGGACGGTGGTCCTCAACGGAAACCTCGACCGGGTGGAGATCTGGAACCCGGACGATTTCCGCCGAAGCCTGGAGGCCCGTCCTCCGGGATTCGAGCGCTTTGCCCGGCAGATCTTCGGTTGAGCGGCGAGGGGGGGGACCGAAGGGAGTGGGGTGAGGGGAACGATCCAGCCATGGCGTTCCATGAACCTGTGATGGTGGAGGAGGTCCTGGAAGTGCTGGAAGAGGCCCGAGACGGGGTTCTGTTCGACGGGACCGTGGGGGGAGGTGGCCACGCATGGGCCTTCCTCTCCCGGTGGCCCCGCTGCCGTCTGGTGGCTACGGACCGGGACCCCTCGGCCCTGGAGGCGGCCCGGCACCGCCTGGCACCCTTTGCCGACCGTGTGACCTTCCTGGCCCTGCCCTTCCACGAAGCGGCCCTTCACGACTCGGTCCGCTCGAAGGGGATCCACGGGGCTTTCCTCGACCTGGGGGTGTCCTCCCATCAGTTGGATACCCCTGGGCGGGGTTTCGCCTTTCGGCCCGGCGAACCCCTGGATATGCGGATGGAGGGGGAGACCGGCGGAGTCACCGCGGCGGATCTCCTCAACTCCTGGGACGAAGGCCGGCTGGCCGACCTGTTCTTTCGGTTCGGCGACGAGCCCCGCTCCCGGCCGCTGGCCCGGGAAATCGTCCGGCGGCGGGACCGCCGTCCCTTTCGCCTGAGCGACGATCTGGTGGCGGCCATGGCCGCGGCCTATGGGCGGGGACCCAGCCCGCGGGAAAAGGCCAGGGTCTTCCAAGCCCTCCGCATGGCCGTGAATGAGGAGATCCCCGGTCTGGAACAGGGCCTTCCCCGCCTGCGGGATGCCCTGAGGCCGGGGGGGATCCTGGCCGTCCTGTCCTACCATTCGGTGGAGGACCGGGTGGTGAAGCAGATGTTCCGCAGCTGGAGCGAGCCCTGCATCTGCCCGCCTGGGCTCCCGGTGTGCGGATGCGGGAGGACCGCCCTGGGAACTCCTGTGTTCCAGGGGGCCAAGCGCCCCACCCGGGAGGAGATCTCCGCCAACCCCAGAGCCCGCAGCGCCCGGCTTCGGGCGTGGCGCCGGGGTGCCCCATGAGGCCCGCGTCGTCCTCGGCCTTCCGGCCTCCTTCGTCTTCCCGGGGGGGGGGCGGCGCCGCCGTTGCCCTGGGGGTTGCTGTACTCTTGGGATCCCTGAGCCTGGTGGCCTGGAGGCAGGCCCGGGCGCTGGAGGTCCTGGAGCAGGCGGACCGTTTGGAAAGGGAAGTGGATCTGACCCGGGCGGAGGTGGAGGAACTCATCGCCCGGATTGACCGCTTGGGGAGCCGGAGCCGGGTGGTTCAACAAGCCAGAGAACGGCTGGGAATGCGGATGCCCCGGGCGTCGGAGATCGTCTTCCTGGTGTTACCCCCCAAGGAGGTCCTGCCATGAGGGGCA
>JAUQOX010000171.1 GCA_030550695.1 Gemmatimonadota bacterium
CGAGCGGGAAAGCGGTGCCCCGAGCCTCAGCTTTTCTTCGAAGTCTTCACAAAACCCAGGGAAAGGAGCTGCTCCACCTTCTGGCTCTTGCACTTGGGGCAGCGGACCTTCTTGGTGCCGTGCTCGGAAATCCGCTCCACCTGCTCGAAAGAGTGGCCGCACTTCCGGCAGATGTACTCGTAAACGGGCATGGTCGGCGTCCTCCTTGGAAGGGCCAGACCCGGGGCGGAACCGTGTCCGGGTCGTCGGCGGTCCCAGGATGATGTCACCACGAAAAAGATAAAGAGGGAGCACACGGGTGTTCCAGGCCCGGCGGGGCCGCTCCGGCGGTGGGCGTGAGGGGCGATCTGCAACCGGAGCCCGCGGCAGGCCTGGGCGGCGGTTTCGTCGGCCGGTCGATCCAGGAGCGGGGATCTTGCGAGGCCGGACGCGAGACCCTTACCGCAGAACCGCCGCCCGGGCTAGCTCCAGGAACTTGTTCCGGGGGTTCCGGCCCGCCGGGGTTTGGGTGAAGACCAACACGATGAGATTGTGGTTGGGATCCACCCAGGCCCCCGTACCGTCGGAACCGGTATGGGAAAAGGTCCCGTCGGGAGCCACCTGCCATCCGAAGCCGTACCCCACCCGAACTCCCCTTTGGGGGTCCGCTTCCCCGCCGGCCAAGTAGGTGTCGCTGACCATCCTTCGCACAGTGCTTTCCTGAAGAATCCGCTTTCCGCCGTAGATTCCCCCGTTCAAGAACATCTGGCAGAAGATGGCATAGTCCCAGGCGGTGGAGATCATTCCTCCGGACCCCCGCACGAAGGGCACTTGGGGGGGATCTCCCGGCTGCCAGCCGGCAACCCACTGGTTCGTGGTGGAGTCACGCCGGTAGTAGACGGCGCCCATGCGGTGGAGCTTCCCTTCCAGCTTTTCCGCCACCTCGTGGTTGTAGGAGTCGTGCATACCCAGGGGCGTGTAGATGCGTTCGTCCAGGAAGGATTCCAAGGACTGACCCGAGGCGATCTCCACCAGTGCGCCTAAGGTGTTGTAGCCTGGATTGGAATAGGAGTAGCTGGTCCCGGGCAGGACTTCGGCCCCCACCTCACCGAAACGCGCGACTTCCAGGCGCAGGTTGGGGGCGTCGGGGTGTTCGGGGGATGGCTGGAGGTAAGGTTGAAGGAAGAGGGTGTTGATGCGCAGGCCCGAGGTGTGATTCAGGAGATGGCGGACCTGGATGAAGCCGGCCCGATAGTTGTCCCAGGAAGGCAGGTACTTCCGCACCGGATCGTCGAAGGAGAGCTTGCGCTCCTCCACCAGCATGGCCACCGCGGTGGCGATGGTGGGTTTGGTGTTGGAGGCCATGCGGAACATGGTGTTCGGTTCCATGGGGAGGCCTTTTTCCTTATGGCGCCACCCCAGGGCCTCGTGGAGGACCACCTTCCCGTTGCGGGCCACCAGGAGCACGGCTCCCACCAGCTCGCCGTCCCGTACGGCATCGCGGTAGAGCTGGACCCCTGCGTCCAGAATGGCCGAAGACATCCCCGCCTCTTCGGGTCTGGCCCGGCTGAGGGTAAGGTCTTGGGCGAGGAGGGGGGGGGCGACGGCAAGGCAAAGGACAAGGGCCAGCTTGCCGAAAGGCCCGTGCCGTGGGCCGATGGGGGCGCCGCGGACCGGGGAAGAGGGGGGGGAGGGGAGGTGGGATGAACCCGAAGGGGTGTGCCGAGGACGGGAGCGGTGCATGGGGCCTCCAGGCTGGGGCTGAGGGGCGGGAGAATCGCCTTGGCCATCATTGTACGCCTTTCCACGGCGAAGGCCAAAAGAAGGGCGATGGCGCCTGTCCTTCCCCCCGCGTCCCCTCCTGCGGCGGAGGGGAAGGGGGAATGCGGCCTTGCCTGGCCTTGTCCGAGACGTTCCATTGCCGGAGGCCTCGGTGGCTCCGGGCAAAGGCAAGAGGCCCTTGCGGGCAGGGGATCTTGATGTCCATGCCCGGGAAAAGGTCCGCGCCGGGGCAAGGGCCCCCGCCGGACGGGTGGCAAGGTCGGAGGTCGGCCGCGCTCCACGGGGCTTCTCGGCAGGGGGGGCCCCGACGATGGATTTCCGCAGTGACTCTTTCGATCCAGAGGTTCCCATGGCCTTCCTTTCCTTGCTTCTGCGGCGGCTTCTCCCCTTCGCTGCCCTCCTGGTAGCCGCGGCCGGGCCCCTCCGGGCCCAACGGGCCGGGCCCTTGGAAACCCCTCTCCCGCCGGACCTCCTTCGCCTGTTGGCCGACGAGGTGAGCGGAGAGCTGGCCTTTCACCACCTGATGAAACTGGCGGGCGCCCCGTGGCTCCGGAGCCGGGAGGAACTCACCGGCGCCTCCACCTTCCACGAGTCCGGGGAGCTTCTCCGTCTGGCCCGGGGGTACGGCATCGAGACCATTCGCTTGGATCGCTACGAGGCCCCCGGCACCTTCGAGTACCCCCTGGAGGGGGAGTTGTGGGTGGAAGGCCGGCGGCTGGCCCGGATTCCCGCGGACCCGGCCCTGGTGGCTTCCGGCTCCCGCTCCGGCGAAGTGGAGGGCCCCCTGGTGTACGTTCCGGAGATCCCCCCGCACGGGGTGCCGGCGTTCCAAGAAAGCGCGGCCCGCAATCCCGAGGGGTACCGGGGAGCGGTGGCGCTGATGTGGTCCCACCCCCGAGGCGCCCTTTTCGAAGCCTTGGACCGGGCCGGGGTTCGGGCGGTGATCGCCTTCAACGCCCGGGAGCGGTACCTGGACCCTGATCAGGTCGTCTACTCCAGCGGGCCCTATGCCCAGGGGCAGAACCTCCGGATGGGGTTCAGCGTCTCGTGGAGGCAGTGGTCGGAACTCCTGGAGGATCTTCAGCGGGGAATCACGCCCAAAGTGAAGGGGCGGGTGGTGATGGAGAGCTTCCCCAACCGATTCGAAACGGTCTATGCCTGGATCCCGGGGACCGAGCCGGAGCTTCCTGGCGTGGTCTTCACGGCCCATCTCTTCGAAGGGTACACGAAACGGGGGGCCAACGACAACGCCGGGGGGCCCGCCATCCAGTTGGAGATCCTCCGGGCCCTGCACCACCTCATCGCCACGGGGCGCCTCCCCCGGCCCCGGCGTACCCTGCACTTCCTCTGGCCCAACGAGATCAGCGGCACCTACGAGTTCATTCGCCGTGAGCCGGAGTTGTTGGACCGCTGGGCCGTGAACATCAACATGGATATGGTGAGCGAGGGGCTCCGGAAGAACAATTCGGTGTTCACCATGAGCGAGACCCCGGCCCATCTCCCCTCCTTCTACGACGGCCTGGCGGCTTCCATCCTGAACTACCTGTGGAGGACCAACGACATCGTCTATCTCCCCGATTCCCCCCGGGGGAGACCGGGGGGGCAATACTTTCCGGAACCCCTGTGGGAAAAGAACGGCAGCCGGGATGCCTTCCGTTTCTTCATCCATGAGGCCACCGGCGGAAGCGACCACATCGTCTTCAACAACCCTTCCGTGAGGGTCCCGGGCATCGAGTTCTTCACCTGGCCCGACCAGTGGTACCATGCGGACAAGGACCTGCCGGAAAACGCCGACCCCACGCAAATGCGGCGGGTGGCCTTCGTGGGGGCGGCTACGGCGTGGGCCTGCGTCGCCTTGACAGACGAGCTCCTTCCGTCGCTCCTGGACTGGGTTTCGGACTTCGGTTATCGGCGGGTGGCGGAGAGGGCCATTCCCCGGGCCATGGCCTGGTTGGATCAGGCCACGGGCCCGGACCCTCGTCTTCGGCCCGACGAGGCCCTCCTCTTTGCCCGGTCGGTCCTGGAGGCTTCCGTGTCGAGGGAAATGGATGCGGTGGCGTCCGTCCGATCGGTGTACTCGGGGAGCGGAAGAGCGGAGGCATGGGTGGCCGCCCGCTTGAAGGAGTGGGAAGGCTACCGAGAGGGGTTGGAACGGTTCCTCCTGGCCGCAGCCTCGGCCAGGGGATTCGGAACCCTGCGGCCGCCCGCCCCTTCGGCCGAGGAGCGCAGGCTGGCGGCCCGCATCCCCCGTCTGGCCCCCGGGATCCGGGGAGTCGAGACCTCCCTCCAACGGTATGCACCTTACCGGCAATGGATGGAAGCCCACGGCGGGGAGGTGGAAGCTCTGGGGCTCACCAACGGCCAAATGACCCAGATCCTGAACTTCGTGGACGGCCGCCGCAGCCTTGGGGAGATCGTCGTCCGGGTCCGTGCCGCCACGGGGGAACCCCTCAGCGTGGCGCAGGCTGCCCGTTACCTGGAGATCCTGCAGGAGGTGGGATGGATCGGCGGAACATGAGTTCGGGTCCCACCCTCGGATTGGCGTTGAGCGGAGGGGCAATTCTCGGTGCCGCCCATATCGGGGTCCTGAAGGTGCTGGACGAGGAGGGGATTGCCGTCACCCACTTGGCCGGCACGAGCATGGGGGCCATCGTGGCGGCGTTCTATGCCTTCGGCTATCGGGGCGAACAGATCGAAGAGATCGCCGAGGAACTGCGCTGGCCCCACGTGACCGGCTTTTCCCCTTCCCGGCTGGGAATTCTCTCCATGGACAAGCTCATGGCTACCCTCCGGCACCATTTGGGGAGTGTGGCCATGGAAGATGCCAGGATCCCTTTGGCGGTGATCGCCACGGACATCGCCACCGGGGAAAAGGTGGTGATCCGGGAGGGAGACCTGGCATCCGCCGTGGCCGCCAGTGCCTGCGTGCCCGGGATCTTCGTTCCCATCGAAAGGGAAGGCCGTCTGCTGGTGGACGGCGGCCTGTTGGAGAACCTTCCCATCTCGCCCCTGAAGGCGTGGGGTGTGGAGACCGTCTTTGCCGTGGATGTCCATGTGGGCCGCCGCTTCCATCGCCCCCGGAACCTCCCCGAACTCCTGAGCAACGCCCTGGATGTGGTTTTGGCCCACGCAGCCCGGGAGCGGGCCAGGGAGGCGGATCTCCTCATCGCCCCCGACACGACTTCGTGGAGCCGCGCCCAGACCGAAGACATTCCCGCCCTCATCACCGAGGGGTACCGGGCCGCCCGGGCCGCTCTGGCGGATTGGCGGGGAAAGGGTTGAGGGGATCGCCCCGGGGAGTGATGCTGGCGGGATCGCCCGTCGCTCTGGCGGATGGGCGGGGAAGGGGTTGAGGGGGAGGACGGAGGTGCACCGCTGAGGGCCGGTGCATCCCTCCGGCGGGCTCCGGGGGGGGACAGCAAGGGCCGGGGGCCTTGGCCCGGGGTTCAGCCTCGGCTCTTCTTGCCCTTGCCGCTGCCGGGGTACGGGATAGGAGCCGAGAGGAACTTCAACATGCCTCGGCTGGCCTCTTCGTCCTTCAGGAACCGGTCCAAGACCCGCTCCACCGCCCGGAGGATCTCTTCCAACTCGCCGAGTCTCTGGCGCACCAGGTCGTTGCCGGGGGGGGTGGCCTCCAGGGCCTTCCGGAGGGCTGCCAGGGCCGGATCGAACTCCCGCTTCTTCCTCTCGGAGGCGATGCGGAAGAGCATGGACCAGATGTCGTCTTCGGCGATGTAGTAGTCCTTGCGCTCCCCCGTAAGGTGCACTCGTCGGATCACTCCCCAGTTGCGGAGTTCTTTGAGGGACATGCTGGCGTTGCCCCGGCTCATCTCGAGCTCCCGGGCAATGTCCTCCAGGCTGAGGGGCTCCCGGGTGGCCAGGAGGAGGGCGTGGATGCGAGCCATGGAGCGGTTGATTCCCCAAAGACCTCCCATGGAACCCCAAGACTCCACGAACTGGGCTCGAGTGGCGGCGTCCATGCTCCCCTTCACCTTCCGGGAAAAGGTCTTCCACAAGCCGTTATCCAAACGTTCAGATCATCCTGAACGTTACAAGTTGCTTGAAGAAAGGGGAAGGGATGGGGTTTACGGTCCGGCGGGGCCGGAGGGTGCCGGAATGTCGGGTTGTAGGACCGGCTCCTCTGCCAGGAGCCGCTCCACGGCCATACGAAGGGCAGGCTCGGCGTAGATCCCCGTCACCCGATGACGCACCGTGCCATCCTTGCCCAGGAGGAAAGAAGTGGGCAGGGTCTGCACCATGCCGAACCCTTCCAGCCCGGAGCCGGCCTCCATGGCTACCGGGTAGGTGATCCCTTTCTGGCGGAGGAATTCCCGAACCTTTTCAGGAGAGGCGTGGTCTCGGGAAAGGCCCAGGACGATGAACCCTCGATGCCGGTAGTCTTCGTAGACCCGCTGGAACCCAGGCATCTCCAGCACGCAAGGGGGACACCAGGTGGCCCACAGGTTCACCAGAACGACCTTCCCCTTCAGAT
>JAUQOX010000172.1 GCA_030550695.1 Gemmatimonadota bacterium
AGCACGAACTGGTGGAATTGGCCCGTGCGGAGGACCTGGTGGCCGCCCAGCGGGGGGGCAAGCCTTACAAGTCCCTCATTGTGGTCACGGGAGCCAGCTTGAAGGGGATGGGGGCGGCGGGGGTGTCCATGGCCGACGAGCTGGCCCGGATCAACGCCCTCCTGGCCGAGGCCAAACGGCAAGGCATCTCCATCATCGGAGCCCACGTGGAGGGGATGGCCCGGAGGGCCCAAGGCGCCGCCCCGGGTGACACTTCGGACGAACAGTCCATCGATGCCGTGATGCCCAAGGCCCAGGTCATGGTGGTCCGGGCCGACGGCAACGAGGACGGACGCTTCACCGCCCTGGCCCAAGCCCATGGCATCCCCCTCATCCTCTTCGAGAAGAACCTGGAGATGGGGGACGTCTTCGGGCGACTGTTCGGCAAGAGATAGGTACCGGGTAGGGGCCCCACTCCCCCCGGCGTGGGCTAGGGGGAGGCTTGGCGCCGACAACGATCAACTTCGTTGAACTCTGACCTGGATCATGAACATGTTCGCCGCGGCCGGCCTGGTGCTGGGGGTCATGGTGGCGGTCTATGCGGTTGCCAAGGCTTTTCGCCTGACCACCGAGCTGGCCATGTTCGCCGCGGCCCTGGGGGGCTCGTTGGCCGGGGGGTTCGGCCTCTCCCCGCGGCACCTGGCCGAGGGGGCCATGACCTACCTGGACATCAACCTCATCTTCCTCACCGCCACCTTCTTCATGAACCTCCTCAAGGAATCGGGGGGGGTGGCCTTTGCCGTGCGAAAGATCCTGGAGCGGTTCCACGGGAACCGCTTCCTTCTTTTGGTGCTGTTGACCGGGCTCCTCCTCCTTCCGGGGGCCCTCACCGGGGCAGGGAGCGTCACCGTCCTGATCACGGGCGGGATGGTGGCCGTGGTCCTTCAGGCCATGGGAGTGAGCCCCCTCCGGACCGCTGCCACCGTGTTCCTGGTGGCAGGGCTCTCGGCGGCGGCGCCTCCGGTGAGCCTCTGGGCCATGATGACGGCGGCGGGGGTGAACATGCCCTATGTGGGGTTCTTCTGGCCGCTTCTCCTGCCCTGCCTGCTCCTTTCTCTGCTCACCGTCTTCCTTTTGGCCGGAAAAGGAGAGGGGGCGTCCCTCGAGGAGGCTCTGGGGAGACTGCCCGAGGCCCCGACCCGCATGAACGGGTGGAGGCTTCTCGTCCCCTTCGGAGTCTTCGGGCTGCTGGTCTTCATCGGGCGACGGTGGCCCCATGAGACGCCGGTGCTGGGGCTTCCCCTCATGTTTGCCGCAGCGGCCGGTGCTGTGGTCCTTCTCTCCCCGGTGCGCCTGGAGGTTCTGCGCATTGCCCGGGAGACGGTGCAGCAGTTGCTTCCCCTCCTGGGGACGCTCACCTGCGTGGGGGTCCTGGTGCAGATCATGACCCTCACGGGGGTTCGGGGACTGTTGGCGGTCACCGTGGTGACCCTTCCGGTGGCTCTGGTGTTCGCCTCGTTGTTCCTCGTGCTTCCCCTTTCCGAGGCCGTCCTCATGTGGGGGGCGGCGCCCGTGTTGGGGGTTCCCCTGGTGCTGCTGTTCAACACCATCGGCCTCGATCCCATCGTGGCCCTGGCGGGGATGAGCGTCATCTGGCCTCTGGGCGACGCCCTTCCCCCCACGGCCATCATCGGACGCCTTACCGTGCAGGTCGTGGGCTATCGGGACGGGTACGGGCGCTTCCTCAAGGCCTGCGCCTTGCCTGCCGTCATTATCATGGCGGTGGGAAGCGCCATGGTGATCTTCGCTTCGCAGCTATCCTTCCTTACCGGAATCTGAGCGGAGGACGGACATGGTTCTGTTCCAGGGCGTGATCACCTTCTTGTACTACCTGCTGGTAGCCTGTGCAGCGGGCCTCATGCTCTGGAATCTTCTCCGGAGCCGGAGGTGGGAGGAGGAGGTCCTCTACCTTCTCGTGGTCCTGCCGTTCCTGCTGCGGCTATTCCGGCTGAAATGAGGGCGAGGAGATGGACCTGCCCAGTGGGAGCGATGGGGCGATGACCCGTGGCGGAGGCGGAGATCGGGTGGCGGCCCTGCGGAAGACGGTCCTTGCCACCCTCGGGGCGGTGCTCCTGGCCACTTCGGGTTGGAGTTTCTACCAAAGCCGGCGCTTGCCCGAGCCGGTGGTCCTGGGGCCGGGTGTGACCCGGGTCCGGACGCTGGGGGAGTATTTCGCCGGGGTGAGGGGCACCGTCAACGATTGCCGACTGTACTTTCTGGAGGGGGAAGAGCCCGGCGGCACCGTGCTGGTGTTGGGGGGGACCCATCCCGAGGAGCCCGCCGGCCGCCTGGCCGCCTGGCTGTTGGTGGAGAACGGGCGGATGGCGGCCGGTCGGCTCATCGTGGTCCTCTCCGCCAACCGGAGCGCCACCACCGTCACCCGATTGGGTGGAGCTTACCCGCCGGACTTTTCCATCCCCACGCCTTGGGGAGAGCGGACGTTCCGTATGGGAGACCGTTGGTCCAACCCCCTGGATCAATGGCCCGACCCGGAGGTCTACATCCATTACCCCAGTCGCCAGAATCTGGCCTACGTGGACATCCGTAACCTGAACCGGACCTGGCCGGGGCGGCCCAACGGCACCCTGACGGAGCGGACGACCTATGCCTTCATGGAGCTGATCCGCAAAGAGGGGGTGGATCTGGTCCTGGATCTTCACGAGGCGGAGCTGCAGTACCCCGTCATCAGCACCATTGTGGCCCACGAGAAGGGGCGGGAACTGGCGGCCTTCGTCTCCATGCTGCTGACCGACACCGAGTTCAAGATGGGGATGGAATACTCCCCCAAGACCCTCCATGGGCTTTCCCACCGGGAAATCGGTGACCACTCCCAGGCCATCCCCCTTTTGTTCGAAGCCCCCGAACCGTTCCTGGATGCCACCCGGGGGAGAACCACCCGGGAAGCCCTTCTTACCGGTAAGGACGAGTTCGTGAAAAGGGCGGGCCAAGCGGGCCTTTTGTTCGAGACCATGGACGACAACGGTTGGCCCATCGACGTAAGGGTGGGACGCCACACCTCGGCGGTGCTGGTAACCTTGGAGGTGTGGACCGATTTCTACCCCGATCGCCCCCTCCGCCTCGAGGGGGTGCCCCGCTATGCGGATGTGGTGGCCCTGGGCACGGGGCATTGGTTGCAGAATCCGGCTTCGGCCCCCCCAGGCCGGGTGGTGGTGGAATGATTCGGCCCGACGGGAGAAGGATGGAGGGTGGCCCGGGGCCGGAGGGGCCTTGGCAAGGAAGAGAAACCCCACGCAAGGGAATCCCCCAACAAGGAGGAATGGACCCGTGAAACGCATTCTCGCCATCGGCGGCAAGAGGGGATGGCTCCTGGCCCTCCTCCTCGGCTTTCCCGCCCAACCGGTCTGGGCCCAGTGGGAGCAGGTCCTCCCCAAAGGGCCCGTGGGAGCCCCCGTCGCTCGTGCGGATCACCTGTGCACCGGCGAGCCGGGGGATCCCGACTGCGGCTGCGACCCCCAGACCATGGACTGCGGCTGCACCAGCATCATGGTGAGCAAAGGGGCCTCCACCGACGGGTCGGTGATGACGGCCCACTCCTGCGACGGAAACTACCGCACCTGGCTCCGGATCGAGCCGGCTCGGGAATACCCGCCTGGTACCCGCAAGCCCATCTATTGGGGGCTCCTCCATACGGAAACCCCCGACGACATGAGGCGGGTGACCCTCAAGGGAACGATCCCGGAAGCTCCCCGAACCTACCGGTATTTCAACGTGGCCTACCCGGCCATGAACGAGAAGGGCCTGGCCATCGGCGAGACCACCATCGGGGGGCGGCGGGAACTGCAGAACGATGAGGGGCTGTTCCTCATCGAGAACCTTCAGGCCATCGTGCTGGAGCGGACTTCCACGGCCCGGGAGGCCATCAGGCTCATCGGGGAGCTGGTGAAGGAGTACGGCTACGGCGACAGCGGGGAGTGCCTCACCTTCGCCGACGGCAAGGAGGTATGGCATTTCGAGATCTTCGGGGCCGGGCCCTTCCAGAAGGGGGCCGTGTGGGCGGCGGTGCGGATCCCCGACGGCCATGTGGGGGTGAGCGCCAACATCCCCCGCATCAGCACCTTGAACCTGGAGGATCCCGATCACTACATGGCCAGCGAGAACGTCTTCTCCCTGGCGGAAGAGATGGGGTGGTGGGATCCCAAGAGCGGCAAGCCCTTCCGGTTCTGGGAGGCTTACAGCGGCCGGAAGCCGTACAGCATCCGGGAGTTCTACATTCTGTCCAAGCTGGCCCCGTCGCTGAACCTCTCCATGGACATGGAGGAACTCCCCTTCAGCGTGAAGCCCGATCGGAAGGTTTCCATCCAAGACGTCCTGGCGTTCTACCGGGAGACCTACGAAGGGACGGAATGGGATGCCGGCAAGAACCTCTTGGTGCCGAACCCCGACGCCCGGCGGGACCCCAACGCCCCGGCCCAGGTCAAGAGCCCCATGGTGAACAACTGGAACCTGGGAAGGGACATGGGCACCCTCTTGAACGCCTTGAAGCCCGGTGTGGTGGAACCTTTCCGCACCATCGCCGTGCAGCAGTGCTCCTATTCCCAGGTGATCCAGGTGCGGGACTGGCTGCCGCCGGAAATCGGCACGGTGGCCTATTTCTCCTTCGACAACCCCGGCCAGAGCCCGAGGATCCCTATCTACGCGGGGACTCTGGAGCTTCCCAAGAGCTTCGAGGTGGACTGTCAGCATTCCTACCGGGAGGACTCGGCCTGCTGGTGGTTCCGCCGGACGAATCGCCTGTCCCAGATCAAATGGGGGTGGGCCCGGCAATACCTGGAGCCGGCGGTGATGGCCTTCGAGGAGCAGATGTTCCTGGAACAGCCCGTCATCGAGGCCAAGGCCCTGGAACTCATGAAGGCGGAGGGCGGGCCGAACCCCCTGAAGTTCCGTGAGTTCCTGACCCGCTACACGAACAACTGGGCGGGGGCCACCATGCAGAAGTGGTGGGAGCTGGGGGACTTCTTCTGGGCCTACTACGCCCGGGGGTGGTGAGAAGGCCCGGAGGCTACACCGAGGGATGGGGTGACGGGTTCCTGGGCGGCGCCGGGCCGGCGCGCGGCCCAGGCCCCAGGAAAGGCTCAGGATGGCGGAGGGCTTTCTCCCCCCTTCTGGAGAGGGGAAAAGGCCCTCCGGCCTTTCTTCCTCCAGAACCGGTAGGCGGGAAGCCCCAAGGCGATGAGCCCCAGCCCCGCCAGGGCGTTCAGGGGCTCATGGACCAGGGTGTTCAAGGAGATGGCCAGGGCCGCCAGCACGAAGAGGGCCGGGGCCACGGGGTAGGCGGTGGTGCGGTAGGGGCGGGGGAGGGTGGGGTGCTTCTTCCGCAGTACGAACACGGCGGCGACGGTCAGGCCGAAGAAGATCCACTGGCCGAAGATCACGTAGGTGAAGAGCTGTTCGAAGGTTCCCGACAGGCTCAGGAGGAGGGCCCACGCCCCCATGGCCACGATGGAGATGTGGGGGGTGCGGAAGCGGGGATGCACCTGGGCCACCTTCCGGAAGAAAAGTCCGTCCTGGGCCATGGCGAAATAGACCCGGGGGGAGGTGAGGAGAACCTGATTGGCGGCTCCTACGATGGAGAAAAGGATGGCTACCCCGATGAGGGAAGCTCCCACAGGGCCCACCACCAGGCTCATGACGTCGGCGGCGATCCGGTCGGAGCGGGCGATGGCGTCGGTGGGGAGCACCCACAGGTAGGCCAGGTTCGTGGAGCCGTAGATGGCCAGGATGGCGAGCGCCCCCAGGAGCAGCCCCCAGGGTAGGTTGCGGCCCGGGTTCTTGGTTTCCCCGGCGCTGTAGGAGGCGCTTTCCCAACCTTTGTAGGCCCATAGCACCGCCACCAGAGCCACCCCGAAACGCCCCGCCAGATCCCAAGACCAGGCCTCCGGCGCCGGACTGGTGAAGTGCGAAGGCGTTCCCTCCCCCAGCAGGAACACTGCGGCACAGATCCCCACCAGAGCCCCGAACTTGAGCACGGTGAGGGCATTTTGGACGTTGGCGCCCCACCGGACCCCCACGTAGTTCACAGCCACCAGGCCTGCCACCACGAGGGCCGCCACCACCTTGCCGCCGGCGGGCGACAGGGGCACGAAGAGGGGGAGATACTTCGTGGCGAAGGCCACGGCCAAGGTGGCGATGGCCCCCGAGTCCACCACCAGGA
>JAUQOX010000173.1 GCA_030550695.1 Gemmatimonadota bacterium
CCGCAGGGCTTCCTCCTCGTCCTTCACGGGGATCACCGCCGCCACGGGCCCGAACAGTTCCTCCTCGTAGGCCGGCATCCCCGGGCCCACGTCGGTAAGGACGGTGGGGGGGTAGAAGGCCCCCGGTCCGGGGGGGATCTGGCCACCCAGGAGGCAACGCGCCCCCAGGGCCAGGCTTCGGGTGACCTGGTCGTGGAGTTCGTCCCGGAGATCCGTGCGGGCCTGGGGCCCCACCACCGTGTCCTCCTCCAGCGGATCTCCCATTTTGGCTTCGGCCATGGCCGCTACGAAGCGCTCTTCGAAGGCCTGCCGGACCTCCTCCACCACCACGAAGCGCTTGGCGGCGATGCAGCTTTGTCCCGAGTTCACCAGACGGGCGGCGGCGCACGTCCGGGCCGCCAGGTCCAGGTCGGCGTCGGCGAGGATCACGTAGGGATCGCTTCCTCCGAGCTCCAGCACGGTCTTCTTGAGGGCCTCGCCGGCGGTCCGGGCCACCACCCGGCCGGCGGGCGTGCTCCCCGTGAGGGTGACTCCCCGTACCAGGGGGTGGCGGATGATGGGCTCCACACCTTTCCCCGGGACCAGCAGGGTCCGGAAGAGCCCCTCGGGAAAGCCCGCATCCCGCAGGACCTCCTCGATGGCCAGGGCACACCCGGGCACGTTGGAAGCGTGCTTGAGGAGGCCGGCGTTGCCCGCCATGAGGGCGGGGGCGGCGAAGCGGAAAACCTGCCAGAAGGGAAAGTTCCAGGGCATGACGGCCAGGATCACCCCCAAGGGTTGGAAGGTGACGAAGCTCCGGGAGGCGTCGGTCTTCACCTCCTGGTCGGCCAGGAAGGTCTCGGCGTGTTCCGCATAGTAGTCACACACCCAGGCGCACTTCTCCACTTCGGCGAGGCCGCCCTGGATGGGCTTGCCCATTTCCAGGGCCATGAGTTCGGCATAGCGCCGGGCCCGCTCCCGGAGGAGGACCGCGGCCTGGCGCATGGTTTCGGCCCGACGGGGGAAGGGCACCCGCCTCCACTCACGGTGCGCCCCATGGGCTGCCTGGATGGCCGCTTCCACGGCCTCGGGAGACGTCTCTTCGTAGGTGGCGAGGATTTCGCCGGTGGCAGGGTTCTGGGCCACGAGGGACATGGGCGTTCTCCTTATCGGGAAGGGCTCGGGTTCCCAGGGGCCGGCTGGGTGCGCCACCCCCGGCGGGTTCGCCGGGCGGCGCCGGAAGGGTCGGCCGACAGGGGTTTCGCCGGGGGGAAAGGTACAGCCCCCCCGGGGGTTCGGCACGGTGGCGGGGAGGGGAGCGTGACGGAAACCGAACGCAGGGACGGAAGGAGTCCAGGAGCCTGGGGCCCCGGACCCGGCAGCCCCCCGGCCCCAGGACCGCCTGCGACCCTTTGGGCCTCAGGCCGACCCCCGATCCGGGACCACGCCGGCCCCGGAGCCCCTGGGCGGCCCGGCGGAGGTGGGGTACATTGAGGCGGTGGACGGGTCTGCGGTGGTGTTGTCCGGGGACCTGCCTGCGGGCCGACGGCCCCAAGGGGTCTCCGCACCCTTCCAAACCCACGGGCGCCCGGCCGGCCTGGCGCCCGACAGATCAGGAGGTGCCGAGATGTCCGTGAATCCCGAACCTTCCGTCCCGGCCCCCCGGGCTTTGCCTCGCATCGGCGATCCCGCTCCCCCCTTCACCGCCGAAACCACCTTCGGGACCCTGAAGCTGGAAGACTTCAAGGGGTCGTGGTTGGTCCTCTTCTCCCATCCTGCGGACTTCACGCCTGTCTGCACCACCGAGTTCTTGGCCTTCGCCGAGATCCACTCCGAGCTCCGGGCCCTGAACTGCGAACTCATGGGGCTGTCCATCGACAGCGTGTTTTCCCATATCGCCTGGGTTCGGAACATCGAGGAGAAGATGGGGGTGAAGATTGACTTCCCCATCATCGCCGACCTCAACAAAGAGGTGGCGACCCTCTACGGGATGATCAATCCGGGGGAGAGCAAGACGGAAACCTCCCGGGCCGTGTTCGTCATCGATCCCCAGCAGGTGGTCCGGGCCATCATCTATTACCCGCTGACCACCGGCCGGAACATGCACGAGATCCTTCGTCTGGTGAAGGCCCTTCAGACCACCGATGCCCACGGCGTGGCCACTCCCGCCAACTGGCAGCCCGGCGACAAGGTGATCCTTCCCCCTCCCCGGACCGTGGAAGCGGCGGCCGAACGGGTGGCCCAGGAGGGGGTGGAATGCAAGGACTGGTATTTCTGCAAGAAGGCCCTCTAGGAGGTTTCCATGCCCTGCATTCAGCCGGACGGGACCTTGACCCTGACGGCCATGTTCGTGTTGAAGAGTCTCGGGGAAGGTCCCCTTCCGCCGGAGGAGATCGCCCGGCGCTTGGGCGAGCCGGTCTTCAAGGTCCGGGGCAGCCTTCGGGAGATGATGGGAGCGGGTCTCATCGAGGAGGCGGAGGGAGCTTACCGCCTCACGGAGCTGGGAAGGGGCAAGTTGAAGTGAGACCAGCCCCTCCCCCGACGGCCGGGGTGCGCCCCACCCTCCCGTCGTGGGGGGGCCAGGCTGAGGTGAGGGGGGGGTCGTCCCTTGCGGCGGAGGGGGCACAGCCCGCTGCCCCATGACCATTCCCATCCTCAGCGACGTCGTGGTCATCCTGGGGCTGAGCCTGGGGGTGATCCTCCTCTTTCAAAGGGCGAGGGTCCCCCTGGTGCTGGCCTTCTTCCTCACGGGGGTCATTGCCGGTCCCCACGGCCTGAAGCTGGTCCGGGAGACGGCGCAGGTGGAGGCCCTGGCGGAGCTGGGGGTCATCCTGCTCCTCTTCACCATCGGGATCGAGTTCTCCCTGGCCAGTTTTGCCCGCATCTGGCGGTCCGTCCTCATCGGGGGCAGCCTCCAGGTGGGCCTCACCATTCTTGCGGTGTTCGGCTTGGCCCGGCTCCTGGACCATCCCCCCGGCGAAGCCGTCTTCCTGGGGATGCTGGTCTCCACATCCAGCACGGCCATCATCCTGCGCCTCCTCAAGGAACGGGCGGAGCTCGATTCCCCCCACGGCAAGAACGCCCTGGGGATCTCCATTTTCCAGGACCTGGCCATCGTGGCCATGATGCTGGTCACGCCTTTCCTGGCCATGCAGGAGGGGGCGGTGGGGGGGGGCCTCCTTCTCCTGCTGGCCAAGGCTGCCCTCATCATCGGGGCGGTGTTGGTGGGCGCCCGCTGGGTGGTCCCCTGGATCCTCTTCCAGGTGGCTCGAACCCGGAGCCGGGAGGTGTTTCTTCTGGCCACGGCGGCGCTGGGCTTGGCGGCGGCCTGGCTGACGTCGGCGGCGGGTCTCAGCTTGGCCCTGGGCGCCTTCCTGGCCGGACTGGTCATCTCCGAGTCCGAATACGGCGCCCAAGCCCTGGCGGAGATCCTCCCCTTCAAGGACCTCTTCCTCTCCTTCTTCTTCGTCTCGGTGGGGATGCTCCTGGACGTGGCCTTCGTGGCCCGGGAAGGGGTGGAGGTATTCCTTTCCGCCGTCGGCCTCATGGTCCTCAAGGCGGCGGTGGCGGCCTCGGCGGTGGGGTTGTTGGGGTATTCCCTTCGTACCGCTGTCTTGGCCGGCGTGGCCCTCAGCAACGTCGGGGAGTTTGCGTTTATCCTTTCAAGGGTCGGGATTCAGGCGGGGCTGCTCAACGGAGACCAGGAGCAGTTCTTTTTGGCGAACTCGGTGCTGACCATGGCGCTGGCACCCTTCGCCTTCGCCTTCGCCCCCGCCGTGGCCGACGTCCTCCAACCGCTGCGGCTCCCCCTGCGGCTGTGGAGGGGGGAGCCTTCCGGCGAGGAGCCCGAAGAGGAGGGCGCGCGGCCGGCGCCCTTGGAAGACCACCTGATCATCGTGGGGTTCGGGGTCAACGGGAGCAACCTGGCCCGGGCCGCCCGGGTGGCGGGGATCCCGTACCTGGTGGTGGAAACCAACCCCGAACGGGTGCGCCGGGAGCGGGAGAGGGGTGAACCCATCCTGTTCGGGGACGCCACCCACCCGGCCGTCCTGGAGCGGGCGGGGGTGGAGAAGGCGCGGGTGCTGGTGTCGGCCATCTCGGATCCCGGCGGGACGCGGCGGGTGGTCCAGGCGGCCAAGCGGATGAATCCGGCCCTCTATGTGGTGGCCCGCACCCGTTATGTCCAGGAGGTGGAACCCCTTTTCCGCGCGGGGGCCGACGAGGTGATCCCCGAGGAGTTCGAGACCTCGGTGGAGATCCTGGTGCGGGTGCTTCGGCGCTACCTGATCCCCCAGTTGGAGATCGAGGAGTTCGTGGCGGAGATCCGGGCCAGGGGGTACGAGATGTTCCGGGGCATGGCCCCCCGCCAGGGGGTGTCCCTGGAGGGGAGCGGCGTTGCCTTTCCCGATTCGGAAGTGGCCACCGTCCAGGTGGGTCCCCTCTCTTATCTGGTGGGCCGGAGCTTGGGTGAGGTGGGGCTCCGGGCGGAGTACGGGGTGACCCTGTTGGCTGTTCAGAGGAAGGGGGAGACCCTCACGAACCCTGGGGCGGACTTCGTCTTCCGGGAAGGGGATCGGTTGGTGGTCTTCGGATCCCCCCAGGCTGTGGCCGATGCGGCCGCCCTGGCCCGGGGGGCGGACACCTGGGAAATGGGGGGCTAGCCGGCACGCCCCCACCAGGGGGATCGTGCCGATCTCCCGGGGTGGCAGGCCGCTCCGGGGGTTCGTGGGTCGGGAAGGGTGGCGGGCCGGGTCGTGCGATGCGTTGCCAACCTCCCCGGGCGTCCGCGATCTTGGCTCTCATGCGTATCGCCTATCTCGACGGTCCCCGCCTTCGGCGCTCCCTCCTGGCCGCCTGTGAGTTCGTGCGGCGCCACCGGGGGGACCTCAACCGCA
Organism: Gemmatimonadota bacterium; assembly: GCA_030550695.1. GTDB lineage: Bacteria > Gemmatimonadota > Gemmatimonadetes > Longimicrobiales > Gaopeijiaceae > JAUQOX01. The sequence goes on from JAUQOX010000173.1 coordinate 4,875, forward strand.
TCAACGTCTTCCCCGTCCCCGACGGCGACACGGGAACGAACCTGACCCTGACCCTGGAGGCCATCGCCCTCCGCCTGGAGCGCCGCCGGGACCGGGAGGTCCACGCTGTGGCCCGGGAGGTGGCGGAGGCGGCCGTGCTGGGGGCCCGGGGGAATGCGGGGATGATGCTCTCCTACTTCCTCCTGGGTTTTGCCGAGGCGTGCCGGGACCGGGCGCGGATCACCGCCCGGGACTTCGCCGAAGCCCTCCGGACCGGTGTGGAGCGTCTGCAAGGAGCCCTGGAGCGCCCCGTCGAGGGGACGATCCTCACCGTGATGCGGGATACGGCCCGGGCGGCCATGGAGGCCCGGGTCCAGGACTTCCACCAACTCATGGACGAGCTGGTGGAGCGGGCCCGGGCCTCCCTGGAAAGGACGCCGGAACTCCTTCCTACCCTCAAGAAAGCCGGGGTGGTGGACGCCGGCGCCAAGGGCTTCGTCCATCTCTTGGAGGGGGTGCGCCACTACATCCGGGGGAACGTGTCGGCGGAAGGAGGGGTGGAGCCGGGCTCGGCGGCGGTTCTCCTGGACCCCGCCCCGTACCCGAGCCCCCTATGGCCCCGTCCGGCGGAGCACGGCAAAGGAGAAGGGTTCCGCTTCTGCACGGAAGCCTTGGTCCGGGGCCCGAACCTGCCGTCGCGCGAGGAGGTGCAGGACCATCTGCGCACGAAGGGCGATTCCCTTCTGGTGGTCCGGTGGGGGGACCTCCTCAAGGTCCACCTCCACACCGACGAACCCGAAGAGGTGTTCGCCCACCTCCGGACTTTGGGGCAGCTCGTGGCCCACAAGGCCGAGGACATGACCGTCCAGGAGGCTCTCGCCCGGCAGGCGGCGGAGCAAGGGCGCCCGGCGGTGCGGCGGCCCGTGGCCGTCGTGACGGACAGCGCCGCCGATCTTCCCCTGGAGGTGGTCCAGGCCCACGGCATCCGGGTGGTCCCCCTCCTCCTGGTCCAGGGGGGGGTGGCGCGGCGGGATGGGGTGGACATTTCGGCCCAGGAGTTCCATCGGGCCCTGGGCGCCGGCGGCGATCTCCCCACCACGTCCCAGCCGCCCCCGGCGGCCTTCCTGGAGGCCTACCGGGCGGCTGCGGAAGAGGCCGAAGCGGTGGTGGCCGTGCTGTTGGGGTCGAACCTGTCGGGCACGTTCCGTTCGGCGGAGGCGGCGGCCGGCCTCTTCCGGAAAGAAAGGGGGGTGGGGGGCGAGGCGGGGGACGGGGCGCCGGGGAGCGCCGGCAAGATCCCGATCCACCTGGTGGATACC
>JAUQOX010000174.1 GCA_030550695.1 Gemmatimonadota bacterium
CACGTTCACCCGCACCCCCCACCGCCGGTCCACCCCACCGCCCGGAGGCCTTCGGGGGAAGAGAAGGGTGGGGTTGGAGCGAAGGGGCTGGGCCAGTTCCCGAAGGGGCTCCAAAGGAAGGCTCACTCCCGCAGTCTCCAGGAGCCACCCTGCCCGTCGGACCACGCTCCGAGGCCGGCGGCGGGCCGCCTCGAGGATGGCCGGGGCACTGAAAGGCAGACGGGCCACCACCTGCAGAACGGCGGCCAGACCACCCCCTTCCTCGGGCCGTTCTGCCAGATCCAGCAGAAGGGTTTCGGGGGCCGCCACCCGCAAAGACCCCGTGGGTCCTGGGACGGTGGTGAGGGCACGGGTTTCCAGGTCGGCCGCCACCACCACCCGGATCCCCGTGCCCTCCACCTCCCGGCCACGGATGGGGCGGTCCGTCACCACCTGGACGGGATGACCGGCGGGAACGGGAAGCCCATGCCAGGCCGCAGCGGAGAGGAACCCCAAATAATAGTTCCGGCCCCAGTAGGCCATCAGGTCGTGGAGATACCACTCCGGGGGCACTGTCCCCCAAGCCCGGTACTCCGGGGGGACCAGGACGTAGAACCCCTTGGCGGGGCTCACGATACGTCTTGCCGCCCGGGCGGCGTGGGCCGCCCGGTAGGTGGCCCCCAGGCTGGCCTCGGCCCGCCGGGCCAGTTCCGCGGCCGTGATGCAGACCACCCCTTCACTGGGGAGCGTGTCCCAGAGCTGGACGAAGGTGGTGCGGGGCATGGGAGCGGTGGTGCCGGGGCAAGGCAGGCCGGAAAGTTCCGAGGGCACTTCGTGCCAAGGGACTTCAAAATATCTCTAAAGATGACGAAGAATGTAAGATTAGACTTATTTGAGGCGAAACGGTTCAACTACAATTCGCATAATCTTACGATTACCGCAGGATAAGACAAAGAACAGATTGCGCCCGGTCCCTTGGCCCCGGGGACCATCCCGGTCCAAAGCTCCCCCTCTTGTCCCCCCGAGGCCGACCGCGGAACGGAAGGGTACGCCACCAGGGGGCTGGGCTGGACCCTTCTGGGGGACATCCTATTCCGGGAAGGGAGGGCCAAGACCGGAACTTCGATACCGATAGGATCCCGCCGTTCGAACCCCCTCCGGAAATCCACGCCCGGCCGGTCCCGAGGGACGGCCGCCCGACGGCCCCGGGTGGAGGCGAGCCGGCTCTCAGGTCCGGGCGGGCCGTCCCTGCCGAGGCCATCCCCGGCGCCTGCGCGGGGCCAGGCCCACCGTCCAAGGGGCACGGGAATCGCCACGATCCCCTCTCTCAAGCCTGCGGGGCAAGACTCTTCGCCCTGCCCCTCACCTCCGAGGGGGTCAAAGCGGCGCCGAGCTGAGGAGGAGACGAAGGTCCGGGGGGGGAGGTAGTGGAGCCAGCGGGACTCGAACCCGCGACTTCCGGCTTGCAAAGCCGGCGCTCTCCCAACTGAGCTATGGCCCCTGGACGGAAGAAAACTTAAAAGTCCCTGTGAACGCCCGGTAGCGGCCCCCCTCACCTCTCCCCCCGACGGAAGGGCACCTGGCTGGCGGCCCGTCCTGTCTTTGCCTTCCCCTCCCCGCCGTCAGCATCCCACCACCATCCCCCCGTACCCCTCGTGGGCCCGGCGCACCTCCTCCAGCGTCCTGAAGGGCCCCGCCCACACCCGGACCTTCCCGTCCAGGGAGTTCTGGACCCGACCCGGGAGCCCTTCCGCCGCCAAGCGCTCCAGGTGGATCCGGGCCTCCCGTTCCCCCTCGAAGACCCCGGCCATGAGGAACCAGCACGCCCGGGGGGGTCCGGGGGTCTCCAACACCGTGAGTCGTACCCGGGCCGTACCCGGTCCCAACAGGTCCAGCTCCCGGGCCATCCGCCGCGACACGTCCAGGATCCGCCCTTCCACGAAGGGCCCCCGGTCGTTCACGGTGAGCTGGGCTGTCCGGCCGTTGTCCAGGTTCTCCACCCGGAGGCGGGTACCGAAGGGCAGGAGCCGGTGGGCCGCCGTGGGGGCCTCCTGGTCGTAGATCTCCCCCGAGGCCGTGGGGCGGCCGTGGTAAGGGTGACCGTACCAGGAGGCCACGCCGGTCTCGCTCCAACCCACGGGAAACCCCGACGCAAGGTGATCCCAGGGGAGCGCGGCCCCCGGGAAGGTGGGGGGCGGGAGGGGTCGAGCCGGCCCTTCGGCTGCCTCTGGCGGTGCCTTGGGCACGGACCGAGGCGCCCGGGGCGCCGTCCCCACCAGGGTGCAGCCGGCAAGCAGTCCCACGAAAGCCAGAACACCCGAACTCGTTGCGGCGGACCCCCCTTGCGGCCGGCGGCGCCGGCGACCCCGAGCGCTCGCCTCCATCGGAGCCGAATTCCCCGGGGCCGATCTCAAGACTCGTGGTCTCGAGCGCCCCGAATCATGGACCGGAGCTGGACCCGGGAGGAGGCCACCCCCTGCTCGGGACCACCCCCCTCCCCGCCCCCTCCTCACCACCCCCGACCCTCCCCTTGCACCAGACGGGCAGGCAGGGGGGTCGGCCGCATGAGCTTGTAGATGGGCACCAGGGGCGGGCCCTGGGGGCGGGTCGGCCCCATTTGCGGAGGCCGGTCTTCGGGGTCGTCTCCCCTTGGGACGGGGGCACCCGCCTGGGGCCGGGGGAGCCAGGCGTCCATGGTGTTCCAGTAGATCACGTTGTCGTCGGTTTCGGGCTCCAGCATGTGGGCCGCAAGACGGCCCAGGAACTGGGCGGTAGGCACCACGAAGGTGCCTGGGGGGAAGGTGCGGGTCAGGGTGACCACTTCTCCCACCTGCACCCGGGTAGCCGCCGCATGGTTGTACGCCTGCTCATGGCTCACGCCGGCCACGGTGTAGGCACTCACCTCCAACTCCACGGGTGCGGTCAACCTCTCCACCGTGATCCCGTGTTTCCGCAGCATATCCACGGCGGCCACGGCGTCCCGGGGAAGCACGTAGGCCCAGGGGCGGGGCCGGGTCTTAGTGGCCACCGGCTTCTTGAGGAGCTTGGCGCCGGTGACCTGGATGGTGTCCACCCGGCCGCCGGGTTGCGCTCCGGGTCCTCCCCCCCGGATCAGGGTATAGCTCACCGGATCGTCTTCCGGGGCGTATTCCATCTCCACCGCGATCTCCCCGCGGGGAGCGGCGCCCAGGGCCACGGTCTCCGCCCGGGCGTCTTCCACCACCTTCATCAGCCGGGCCGCATGCCGGGCCGCGAACTCCACCACGGCCAGATTGCCCAGATACCCGGCCCGGGCACCTTCTTCCAGACCTTGGCCGGGCGCCTCGAAAAGGATCCCCACGGCGTTGATGAACCCCCCGTAGTTGCGCCCGATGCGGGCCTGGTAGCCCCCCACCCGCCATACCTCTTCGTCTCCGCCCGAGTAGTACCAGGAGCGGAACCCCTCGGTGGCCAGCTTGGCGTCGATGGCCGGAAAGATCTCACGATCGCAGATGCGTGTAAGCTCCTGATTCGGATCGAAGTGACTGGGGCACTGATAGCAAAGGTTGTACGGTCGGGACCCCCCGTTGTGGGAATCCACGAACATATGGGGACGCCAACGGGCAAGCACGTTGCTCACGTAGGCCGCGATTTCGGGCTGTTCCACCTTCACGTAGTCGCGGTTCAGATCGATCCCCCAGGCGTTGCCCCGCTGGCCACGGCCTTCGGCCCACTCGTACCCGTCGGGGTTGAGCTGGGGTGCCACAAGCACCGTCACCTGGTCCAACAGGGCGTTGGCCGCCGTCCCGGGTGTGGCGAAGTCCCGCATGAGGATGAGCAAGCCCTCCCGGAACGTGCGCTCCCCCCCGTGGACGTTGGCGGCCAGGAGGACGATGGGACGTCCCAGGGCCCAGGCCTCCCACGGCTCGCTCACCAGGGGACGGCTGAAAACGGCCAGGGCAAGCTCCCTCCCCTCCCAGCTTTTCCCATAGCTGGTGAGGCGCATCTCCGTGGTGGCGGCCCGAAGGGCGTGGAGGTACTCCCACATCTCCTGGTGGTTCGTGGTGCGCTGGAAGCCCGAGAGCTCCGCCGCGGTGCGGGGGAAGCCCTCGGCCACGGGGGCCCACCGCTGCTGGCTCAGGCCGGCTAGGGGCAGGAAGAGCACCAGGAAGACAGGGGAGAGGAAGTCTCTCCGCGGCAGGAGCGGGTTCCAGCGGGTTCGGTAACGGAAGGCCATGAGTTCCTCCGGGTCTTGGAAGGCCAGAGAGGGCACCGGCGGGAGAGCAGGTCCGACAACCGGAGGCCTGGTCCACCGGCGCGGCAGGCGGCGTTCCGACGGCGGGTGCCCGATGGGGGGGGCCGCAGCCCCTCCGCCCCCGGAACGGTCTAGAAAGTAGGAACGGGGGGTACACCGGGACCAGGGGGCTTGCGTCCAAGCCCCCGCTTCCCCCGGATGGACCGGGCGGTCCTTCGGCCCCAAGAACGGAGTCGGCCGCCGTCCGCCCGCCGTCCGCCCCGGGCGCCGCCTCCGGGCCGAAAGGCACGCCGCTTCCCTGCCGTTCCCTTGCCAGGCCCCCCGCCCCGCGGAATCATGTCCCCCTGCATGACGGGGGGCGGCTGCCCCTAGCCCGGAGCGGTTCCCCTTCCACCCCTTGCGGCGAGGTGCTGAGCATGTCCGTCCGTTCCCCTTCCTTCCCCAGGCGCCGTGTGGCCCTCGGCCTGGCTTTCCTCGGCCTGGTGTTCCGGGGCCCGCCGGCAAGTTTCGGCCAACCCGTCCCACCCCCTCCCGAAAGGATCCTGGAGAACGCCCTGGTGGTGGGGATCGCCATGGGGATTCCGGGGATCTCCGCCGCCATCGGTGTGGCCGACACCCTCCTTTGGACCGGCACCGCGGGCTACGACGACCTGAGCCGGCGGACGCCTCTCCACGCCGGCTCCCGCTTCGGCATCGGGAGCATCACGAAAACCTTCGTGGCCCGGGTCATCCTCCAGCTTGCCGACGAAGGGAAGGTGAGCCTGGATCGCCCGGCCACGGAGTATGTGGATCTTCCCATCCTCCGGCGCATCCCCAACGCCGGCACGGCCACCCTGCGCCAGCTCTTGAACCATCAGAGCGGGGTGCCCACCTGGGAATTCCAGAGGGATTGGATTCCCCGGGGAAGGGGTCGCGAGATGGAGCTGGGGCGAATCTGGGGGAAGACGGAGACCCTGGAGTACTGCACGGAAGACCTCCTCCCAGCCACCGGCGCCCCCGGGGAGCGCTACAGCTATTCCAACACGAACTACACCTTGTTGGGCCTGGTCATCGAAGCCGTGACGGGAAACGATGCGGCGGTGGAGATCCGCCGCAGGATCCTGGAACCCCTGGGGCTTCGGGATACTTTCCTGGAATCCTTCGAGCCCGTGCCCGGCGGGTACGTGCATCACTACCATTATGCCACCCCGGCCTTCGAGACCGCCGCCGGGGTCCATCGGGGCTTTCCGGAGGTGCGTCCCTATCTGGTCGAGTCCACCGCGGCCAACCTGTCGCCCGAATGGACCGCCGGCGGAATGGTGTCGTCGGCCCGGGATCTGGTGCGGTGGGCCCGGGCCCTCCGAGACGGCGAGCTGGTGAGCGCGGCTATGCACGAAGAAGCCTTCCGGTACTACCCCCCGGCGGCGGGCGCGAACCCCCGGTCCCAGTACCTACAGGGGATCGCCCGCACCGTAGACTTCTACGACGGCCGCACAGTCTACGGGCACTCCGGGGGTACTCTGGGGTTCACCGCCTACCTGTATTGGTTCGAAGACGACGGCACCATCGTGTCCTTGCTGGCCAACGTGGGAGGCATGCACAGCGGCCTTGCTCCCAGCCCGGTGAGCCTGTTCTTCCGGGAGGTATGGTTGGGGGCGGTGATGCGCTACCTGGCGGCCCGGAAGGGGCCGTAGGATCGTGCCTCCCTTGCCGGCCCGTTGCCAAGACCCCGTCCTGCCGCCCCGCCTCACCGGAGCGGTACGGCCAGCCTTCTCGGACCCCCTGCGTCAGGCTCGAACCCTAAGGTCTACCCTTGATTTTCCTCCCATTCCCCGACCCGAGCATCCCTCACCCCGGAGGTCCTCCATGATGCGGAAGTCTATCGCCCTCCTCACGGTTCTTCTGGCCCTCCTGCCGGCGGCTGTCCGGTCGCAGGGCCGCCCCCCCGGCCCCGCCGAAGCCACGGGCCTGGGGTTC
>JAUQOX010000175.1 GCA_030550695.1 Gemmatimonadota bacterium
CTCGAAACGAACACCTTCAACGCCCAAGCCGTTTCCTTGGGGGACTACGGCCTGGAGGCCCGCGTCTTCGAGATCAACCGGGCAGCCGCCGCCCTGGCTCGGGAGGCGGCCGATGCCGCCTGGGCGGCCACCGGGCGGCCCCGGTGGGTGGCGGGGGCGTTGGGGCCTACGAACCGGATGGCGAGCCTTGCCGCCGGGGTGGGCGAGGCGGGGAGCCGGGGGGTCACCTTCGAGGACTTGGCGGCGGCCTACGAGGAGCAGGTGAGGGGACTCCTGGCGGGGGGGGTGGATCTCCTCCTGGTGGAAACCGTCTTCGACACCCTCAATGCCCGGGCGGCCCTTTGGGCCGTGGGGGAAGTGCTGATCCGGGAAGGCCGGGCCACCCCCGTGGTGGTGAGCGGCACCATCACCGACCGGTCCGGCCGGGTCCTTTCCGGCCAGACCCTGGAGGCCTTCTGGAACTCGGTGCGGCACGGTGTGGCAGGGGCCTTTCCTGCGGGGCGCCCGCCCTGGCAGGTGCTTGAGGGGTCCAGCACGGGCCTCTTCGGAGTCGGCCTGAACTGCGCCCTGGGGCCCGATCTGTTGCGCCCTCACCTGGAGGAGCTGGCCGCCCTGGCCGACTGCTGGGTCTGGGCGTATCCCAATGCCGGCCTGCCCAACGAGTTGGGGGGGTACGATCTGAGTCCCGACGACATGGCCCGCGCCCTGGGGGAGTTTGCCGGGTCGGGTCTGGTGAACGTGGTGGGAGGGTGATGCGGAACCACCCCGGAGCATATCCGCGCCATAGCCCGAGCGGTGGACGGCCTTGCCCCCCGCATCCCCCCCGGGCGTCCGGTCCGGACCCGTCTGGCCGGTCTCGAACCCCTCGAACTGGGACCAGGGTCGCTGTTCGCCAACATCGGCGAGCGCACCAACGTGACCGGTTCCCGCCGTTTCCGCCGTTTGGTGGAAGCCGGCGACTACGAGAAGGCCTTGGCGGTGGCCCGGGAGCAGGTGGCCGGGGGCGCCCAGCTCCTGGATGTCAACCTGGACGAAGGGCTCCTGGATTCCGTAGAGGCTATGCGGAGGTTCTTGGCCTTGGCGGGATCGGATCCGGAGATCGCCCGGGTGCCCGTGGTGGTGGACTCCTCCCGATGGGAGGTTCTCCTTGCGGGGATGCGGTGTCTACAGGGAAAGGGGATCGTGAACTCCCTTTCCCTCAAAGAGGGGGAAGAGGTGTTCCGGGAACAGGCCCGGGTGGTGCGGCGGCACGGACATGCCGTCATGGTCATGGCCTTCGACGAGAAGGGTCAGGCGGATACCCTGGAGCGGAGGGTGGAGGTGTTGAGACGGGCCTACCGCATCCTGGTGGAGGAGGAGGGGTTCCCCCCTGAGGATATCGTCTTGGATCCCAATGTGTTTGCCGTGGGGACGGGTCTCGCCGAGCACGACCGGTACGCAGTGGATTTTCTGGATGCTGTGCGGATCCTCAAGGAGGCCTGTCCCCATGCCCTCACCAGCGGCGGGGTGAGCAACCTTTCCTTCTCGTTCCGGGGCAGCCCTGCGGTGCGTGAGGCCATGCACGCGGCGTTCCTCAAACACGCCATCGCAGCCGGTCTGGACATGGCCATCGTGAACGCCGGGGCCCTACCCGTCTACGACGAGATTCCCCCCGAGATCCTGGAGGCGGTGGAGGATGTGATCCTGGCCCGGCGCCCCGACGCCACCGAGCGGCTCGTTGCCCTGGCGGAACGGTATCGGGGGAAGGAGGAGCGGGAAGGGGAGAACCCCGCCTGGCGGTCCGGCCCGGTGGCGGAGCGCCTGCGGCACGCCCTGGTCAAGGGGATCGAAACCTACCTGGAAGAGGATGTGGAGGAGGCCAGAAGGCTCCTGGGCCACCCTTTGGCGGTCATCGAAGGCCCCCTGTTGGACGGGATGAAGGCCGTGGGGGAGCTCTTCGGTTCCGGGCGGATGTTCCTGCCCCAGGTGGTGAAGAGCGCCAGGGTCATGAAACGGGCGGTGGCCTACCTGGTGCCGTTCCTGGAAGGGGAGGGTGTTCGGCCGGGGGGGCGGGGGAGGGGGCGGGTGCTCCTGGCCACGGTCAAGGGCGATGTGCACGACATCGGCAAGAACATCGTGGGGGTGGTCCTCCAGTGCCACGGCTACGAGGTGGTGGATTTGGGGGTGATGGTTCCCGCCGAGATCATTCTGGAGAAGGCCCGGGACCTGGAGGTGGACGCCGTGGGGTTGAGCGGCCTGATCACACCCTCTTTGGACCAGATGGTCCACGTGGCCCAGGAGATGGAGCGGGAGGGTCTCCAGGTGCCCCTTCTTGTTGGAGGCGCCACCACTTCCCGCACCCACACGGCGGTGAAGATTGCGCCGGCCTACCCCAGGGCGCCGGTGGTCCATGTCCCGGATGCTTCGCGCTGCGTGCCGGTCTTGTCCGACCTCCTGGACCGTGACAGGAGAGGCGATTTCGTGGCTAAGGTCCGCCGCGAATATGCTGCCCTTCGGGAGCGCCATCGGACCAGGAGGGAGGCGTCGGGACTGCTTTCCCTCGCCGAAGCCCGGGCCCGCCCGTTCCCCATCCGATGGGACGGGTATCGTCCTCCCCGTCCCGCCTCCATCGGCGTTCGCGTGTTGAACGACTATCCCCTCCAAGAACTGCTCCGCACCCTGGACTGGGGGCCGTTCTTCCAGGTCTGGGAATTGAAGGGGCCTTGGCCGGCCATCCTGGACGATCCTGTGGTGGGCCCTGAAGCCCGGCGGGTGTGGGAGGATGCGCAAGGTCTCCTGAAGGAAATCGTCTCCGGGGGGGCTCTGACGGCCCGGGCGGTCTTCGGCTTTTTCCCGGCGGCCTCCCGGGGGGATGACGTGGTGCTGTACGCCGACGATTCCCGGCAACGCGTGGCGGCGGTGGTCCCTTTCCTTCGCCAGCAGTTCGACAAGAGGGGCCCCGGGGGGAGCCCGAGACCCAACCTCTGCCTGGCGGACTTCGTGGCTCCGGAAGGGAGCGGCATCGAGGATTGGCTGGGAGCCTTCGTGGTGACGGCAGGACACGGGTTGGAGAGACTGGTGGCTCGCTTCGAAGCCTCCCACGACGATTACCGGGCCATCCTGGCCAAAGCTTTGGCCGATCGGTTGGCCGAATCCTTTGCGGAAAGGCTGCACCAAAGGGTGCGGGTGGAGTTCTGGGGCTATGCCCCCCAAGACGCCCACCTCACCAACCAGCAGTTGATTGCCGAGCAGTACCGGGGCATCCGCCCCGCCCCCGGGTATCCGGCCTGCCCCGACCACCAGGGCAAGGAGATCCTGTTTCGGATCCTCGGGGCGCCGGAGCGCATCGGCGTAAGCCTGACGGAAAGCTACGCCATGTACCCGGCAGCCACGGTGGCCGGTTGGTATTTCTCGCACCCCGAGAGTTTCTACTTCGGGATCGGGCGGATCGGCTTCGATCAACTGAAGGACTACGCCGAACGGACAGGCCGACCGCTGGCCGAGGTGGCTCGCAGCTTATCGGCCCATCTGGCCCACGGGGAGGGGGGGGAAGGGGCGGCGCAGGACGAAGAAGCCCCCGGGGCCGTGGAGCCCGACGGGGTATAGCCCGATTCCGACGCCGGCTGGCGGGACGGCCAGCCATGGAGGTTTTTGGACCCGTGGAGACCGACGTAGCATGAGCCCGCCAACCAGGACACACCGGTCCTTCCAAGACCTGTTGGAAGACGGCCGGATCCATGTTTTCGACGGGGCCATGGGGACCCTGCTCTACGAGCGGGGGGTGTTCGTGAACGTCTGTTACGATGCCCTCAACCTGGAAAGGCCGGATCTGGTGGGGCGGATCCATGCGGAATACGCGGCGGCAGGGGCGGAGATCCTGGAAACCAACACCTTCGGCGCCAACCCCGTCAAGCTCTCGGCTTTCGGGTTGGAGGAGAGGACCCGGGAAATCAACCGGGAAGGGGCGCTCTTGGCCCGGCGGGCCGCCCCCCGGGCGGTCATCCTGGGCTCGGTGGGGCCCCTGGGGGTGCGGATCGAACCGTGGGGTCCCACGGGGCAGGACGAGGCCGAGGCCTATTTCAGGGCCCAGGTGGAGGGTCTGTTGGAGGGAGGGGTGGACGGGTTCGTCCTGGAAACCTTTTCGGACTTCCGTGAACTGGAGGCGGCGTTCCGCGCCGTACGGTCCCTCAGCGATCTCCCGGTGGTGGCCCAGATGAGCTTGGGCCCCGACCTTCGCACCGCCTACGGTATGGAGCCCGAGGCCTTGGCCAAGGAGCTCGACCTTCTGGGCGCCGAGGTGGTGGGATGGAACTGTTCGGTGGGCCCCGCCATCATCCTGGAGGCCCTGGAGTTCTTGGCCCAGGCCACCAGCCGCCCCCTTGCGGCCCAGCCCAACGCCGGCCTGCCCCGACCGGTGGGGGACCGGCGCATCTACATGGCCAGCCCGGACTACATGGCCCAGTACGCCCGGAGGTTCGTGGAGGCGGGGGTGCGGTTCGTGGGAGGGTGCTGCGGCACAAACCCGGAGCATATCCGCAGAATTGCGGAAGCGGTGGGTTCCGTCGGGCCGAAGGTGGTGGTGGGGGTAGGGGAGAGGGGGGCGGGGTTGCCGAGGACGTCCGACGGAGGGGCGGAGGGGCCATCGAGGGTTGGGCACCATAAGCCCGTTCCCCTGGAGCGGCGCTCGGTGTTCGGGGCGGCCTTGGCACGGGGTGAGTTCTTGCGGACCGTCGAGCTGCTGCCGCCCCGGGGGTGGGACGTGGCGGAAATGGTGGCGGCGGCCCGGGCCGCCCGGGAGGGCGGGGCCCATGCGGTGACGTTGGCGGATACCCCACGAGGGCTTACCCGCATGGGTTCCGTGGCCGCGGGCCTGGTGGTCCAGCAGCAGGCGGGGGTGGAGGCGGTGGTGCATTACTCCTGTCGGAATCGAAATATGATGGGGATGATCTCGGACCTGCTGGGGGCGGCTGCCGCCGGGATCCGCAACCTGCTCCTGGTGAGCGGGGACCCTCCGGCCCCCATGCCGGGCCCCGGTTTTCAGCCGGCGTTCGATATCGACTCCATCGGCCTCACCAACGTGGTGGCCGCCCTGAACCGGGGGGTGGGACCGGGGGGGAACCCCATCGGATCGCCCACCCGTTTCGTGGTGGGGGTGGCGGCCAACCCGGGAGCGCCGGACCTGGACCGAGAGGTGGGGCGGTTCCGGTGGAAGGTGGAGGCGGGGGCCGAGTTTGCCATTACCCAGCCGGTGTTCCAGGCCGAGGTCCTGGAGCGCTTCCTGGAACGGGTGGCGGAGTGGTCGATCCCCCTCCTGGCGGCCCTCTGGCCTCTGCGTTCCCTGCGGGAGGCGGAATTCCTGGCCAACGAGGTGCCCGGGGTGGTGGTTCCCCCGTGGGTGCTGGCCCGCATGGCCGACGCCGAGGCCCGAGGGCCCGAGGCAGCGCGGCGGGAGGGTCTCCGCGTGGCGCGGGAAGTCCTGGAAGCGATCCGCCCCATGGTTCGGGGAGTGCACCTGCATGTGTCCGGAGGCGACGTGGGATGGGCCCTCGGCCTGTTCGAGGAGTAGCCGGGGGCCCCTCGGCGGGGCCCGCCCCCCCCTCGGACACCTTCCCCGAAGCTTTGCGGAGGAGGGAGGGGGTCACCGCCGTGGAGCTTCGACCTCCCCTTCAGGGTCTGGCGGGGCCCAGGGCCATGGAGGCCTGGATCGGGCTCTACCATCGCATCAGGAGCCTCTTGAGGGAAGGTTACTACCTGCTCCTTACCGACAACGCCGTGGGACAGGCCCAAGAAGAGAACCTGGCCCACCTCCAGGCCAACCTGGCCGATGAAGTGGATGCTGGCCGCGTGGTTCCCATTCTCACGGCCAAGCACTCTCTGGACTACTGCCTCTTGTACGCCGAGAGGGCGTGGAGCCAGGGGATCCGGGCCTTGGTGGTGCTGGGAGGGGACCGGACCATAGGGCCCCCCCGGTGTGTTGCCCACAGCTACGAGCTTCGGCAGCGCATCCGCGAGCGGATCCCCGGCATGGCTCTGGGGGGGTGGGTGAACCCCCACAAGGATCCCCGGCAACAGGCGGCCTTTGTGGCGGACCCCGACTTTTGCGCCGATTTCTGGCTGGGCCAGGTGGTCTCCCACCACTCCGCCGACCGGGCGGAGGCCTTGCTGAAGGCCTTC
>JAUQOX010000011.1 GCA_030550695.1 Gemmatimonadota bacterium
GCCACGGATTTCTCTTTCCGCAAGGCCCTGGGGGCTGGGAGCGGTTTCCGCCCGAACCTCCCGGCGCGGCCCGTGGAAGAGCTGGGTGGTGAGGCTGCCCTGCAGCCCTGGTGGGGCTCGGAGGCCCGGCGGCTCCAGGCCGGACTGAGCCTCCATCTGCAGGGTGCAGCCTGGCGGGATCCGGACGGTACGGATTTCCGGGAGTACCTCCGGGCCAGCGGGGTAGGGCGGATCGTGGTGCCGGTGGGGCTGGGAGGGTGGAGGGTCGGGTTGGAGGGAGGGGGAGGAACCACCTGGGGGGGCGCGCCGCCCCAGCGGAGCTGGCTGTTGGGTGGACCGGCGACCCTGAGGGGGTATGGGGCTTCGGTCCTCGGGGGAGATACCTTCCTGCGGGGGCGGCTGGAGGTAGGCCGGACCCGATCGGAGGGCGCTTTTTCGTGGCAGATTTTTGCCGACGGCGGATGGGCAGGGGCGCGGGAGGGTGTCTCCCGGGCCCGGCCGCTCTACGGCCTCGGGGTGGGTTGGAGCCTCTTGGACGGGTTGATCCGCCTGGATTTGTCCAGGGGGCTCACGGGGGCGGCCAGAATCTGGCGGATGGATCTCTACCTCGACGCCATCCTTTGACCTGAGGGCGGCCGACATCCTTTCGTCCGGAACCGGCCAAGACCGGTGCCGCCCCCCGGCAGGTGCCCGCCGAAGGGTGGATCCCTCAGAGGGTGTCGTCCGGGCCGGCTCCTCCGTCGAAGCGGACTTCCGATCCAGGGGACGACGCGGGGGAGTCCGGTGGGGAACCGGGGAGGAAGCCGTTTCTTTCGTCGTGGGTGCTGAAGTAGAGGGTCAGGCGTGCGGTGTCGCGCCGGAAGTCGATCTCTCGCACATCCACCCGATGAATCTGGAGACCGGTGCGTTCCCTGAGTTCGCGGATCAGCTCTGCCCGGTGGTCCGCGTGCACTTTCCGGGCGCTGTCGTACATCATCTGGATCCGGCTCTCCCGCGGGGCAAGCACCCCCCCTTCCAAGATCTGGGTCATGCCCAATACGGTGGCGCCGATGAGGAGCAGGTGCAGCCAGCCGTCCCGGCTCACCGCCATGATCAGTCCCAAGGCGATCACCATGAAGAGGTAGGTCATGTCCGGAGTGGAAATGCCCTCGGTTCGGTAGCGGAGCATTCCGAACACGGCAAACAGCCCGAAGGCCGCCCCCAGACTGATCTCCACCCGGTTCAGCAAGAAAGCGATGAGGAAGATGATGAGATTGAAGGAGAAGAACGTCAGGAAGAGATCGGCCCGTCGATGGATGCGGTAGTAGATGAGCCGGATCAGGACCAGGGTGCAGATAAGGTCCATCCCCAACCGGAGAAGGAAATCGGCATAGGTTCCGCGCATAAGGCCGTTTCCCCAAGGCGCAGGGTAGAAGGGAAGTGCGGAATGTCGGGCCGGGCCGGCCCGAACCGCCCACACGCCGTGTTCCGGAGCCTTGGGGAACAGACGCTCTTTGCGGGCAAAACGTTAAGGAGGTCTCGACGCCGGGGCCTTTCGCTTTGGCGGGACCTTGGGTGGAGGACTCCGGGGAGCTAGGGCCCTCGAATGGCCGACCCGACGAGAGTCCTGGCGGCGGCGTCCGCCCTCCCGGTCCCCGGGCTCCGGGCGGCGGCATGCTACCCTACGCCCAAAAGGGCGGTGCCGGAGCTTCCGGAAACGCCCAGGGAGTCGGGGACAACCCTGGTCTCGGGAGCCGACAGGGTTGTGGTGGTCCTGGCCGAGGGCCCGGTGTGCGGCTCCCGTCGGCCGTCCGTTGGGAGGAACCTGGCGGCGGGCCGCCCCGGGGCTCGCCCCTGGGGTGCTTCCCCTAAACCGCGCCGAAAGGGGGGGGGCGGTGGCGGTGCCGCCTCTGTTGCCCCGGGCCGGATCGCCGCCCTAGCTTGTGGGCGGGCTCCGGCGGAAAAGGCCGTCGGAGGCCTAACCTTCCTTTCCACCGAAAGGTCCTCGGCCGGGCCTTGAAGCCGGCTCGTCAGCAGCGTTCTTGGAAAGCACGCCGCCACCCATGCCTGCCGATCCTTCCTTTGTCCTTTCCCCCGAATTCCGCGCCAAGGCGGAAGCCTACCTGAAGGCCCTGGAGGGAGCTGCGCCGGGAGGGGGGGAAGTGGAGGGCTCGCTTCGGCGCCTCGCCCGAGCCCTCCTCCAGCTCTTGCACCCCCAGGAACAGGGGGACTTGCGAAGGCTGGCGGAAGGCGTGGTGGAGGCGCCTTCGGCAGAACTGGTGGACAGGGCAAGGGTGTTGGGAGATCGCCTCGGGGAATGGCTCGCCCGGGCGCCCCTCAGGGAGGAAACCGTGCTGGTGGTGGAGGACGACCCGGCCACCGCCCTCCTCACGGAACGGTTCCTGGAATCCCCTGGGCGCCGGGTTGTGAAGGCCCAGGGCGGCGAGGAGATGTGGCGCCTCCTGAAGGACCATCCGGTGGACTTGATCCTTTTGGACCTTTCCCTCCCCGATTCGGACGGTCGGGATCTGTTGGTGGCCCTTCGGGAGAACCCCCTCACTCGGCATACCCCGGTGGTGATCCTTTCGGGGAGGAGAGCCGTGGAGGTAAGGGGCGAGGCTTTGGCGCTGGGGGCGGACGACTTTTTGGAGAAGCCGGTGGAGCCGGCCCTGGTGCGAATGGTCGTGGGCCGGGCCTTGGCGCGGCAGCTCGAGAGGTCGCCGAAGGGCGGTGGCGGCGAGCCGGGTTCCCCCGGCCTCCGAAGCCTTCCGCCATCAGGAGAAGATTCCCAGGCCCCGCGGCAAGGATGGCGAGCACGCCCGCCGGGTCCCCCACGGGTCTTGCTGGTGGAAGACGACCCTGTAGCGGCCGCCCTCGTTCGGCACCGTCTGGCAAGGGACGGGTTCGTGGTGGACTGGCTCACCGACGGAGAGGCGGGATGGGACGCCGTACGGAGGGGGCGGTACGATCTGGTCTTGACGGACGTGAAGGTCCCCGGCATGGACGGTTTCGAGCTTCTGGGACGCATCCGGGAGTCCGAGGCTCTCCGAGCCCTTCCGGTGATCCTCCTGACTTCCTTGGGGAGGGAAGAGGAGGTGTTGAGGGGATTCCGGCTCGGAGCGGATGACTACATTCTCAAGCCCTTTTCCCCCGCGGAACTCACCGCCAGGGTCCGGCGGATCTTGGGGGGAGGCTAGGGTGCAGACCCATCATGGTCCTCTCCTTTCCTCCTCCCTCCACGGCCTCCTGGTTCTGGACGACCGAAACGCTTCGCTTCCTGGTCGGGGGTGTCCTCGTCCTTTCGGCCCTGGCCCTTCTCTTCGTGGCCCTGGTCTTGGCCCTCAGGTTCCGGAACCAGCGGGTGGCTCGGCGGCGGGAGGAGCTGGAAAAGGCCTGGGCCTCTCTTTTCCCTCGGGTCGCGGAGGGCCGGGGGGAAGAGGCGTCGGCCTGGCTGGGGAGTCTACCGCCGCGGGACCGGCTTTTCCTGTTGGAGGTCCTCTATCGCTACAGCCGTAGGCTCAAAGGGGAGGAGCGGGAGAGGCTGAGGGATCTGGCTTCCCCCTTCCTCCCCCTTCTCCTTGCCCGGCTGCGGGGAGGTAGGGAGGAAGAGCGGGCCCGGGCCCTGCAGGTGATCGGCGAGCTGGGGTTGCCGTCTTTCCAAGACCCGCTCCGTGAAGCCCTGGAAGACCGTTCTTCCTGGGTTGCCATGGCGGCAGTCAGGGAGTTGGTCCGGGGCCGTTGCGTGGGGCAAGTGGAGGCTATCGTCGCCTGCCTGGGCCGGTTTTGGAACTGGCGGCGAACCTATTTGGCCGGTCTTCTGGCGAAGATGGGCCCGGAAGCCGCGCCGACCCTCCGCGCCGTCTTGGAGGATGAGGCGAGGGGGAGGTGGGAAAGGGCTCTCGCGGCCGACGCCCTGGCCATGCTACCCGATCCCGCAGCGGCCGATTCGGCTGCGGAAGTGCTGGAGGGCGCCAGGGAAGCTGCGGGTATCTGCGAGGGCCGGATGGAAGAAGGGATCTCTTCCTCCGCCAGGAGCAAGGAATCCGAGGTCGAGGTGGCTGCCGCCTGCCTCAGGATCTTGGCGCGGGTGGGAAACACCCGGCACCGACCCGTGGTCCTCCCGTTCGCCACCAGCCCCCATCCGGTCCTCCGGGCCCTGGCCTTCCGGGCTTTGGGTGGTCTTGGAGAGCCTGCCGATGCTGCGCTTCTGGAGGCCGGCCTAGGCGATCCTTCCCCGTGGGCTGCTTTGGAGGCCGCAAGAGCCCTCCAGCGGCTGGGGGGGGAAGAACGGCTGCTCTCGGTTGCCGCCGAAGGGCGAGCACCGATGGACGTCCTGGCCCAGGAGGTCCTCCAATCGTGGGACGGGTGACGGTGGTGCTCCGCGTCGGCGGCTTCGCGGAACCGGAGAGCGGAAACCGCGGGGGAACTCCCCGTCAGGAGGTGGAAGGGTGAGCCTCTCGGGAACTTTCACTTTCCTGCTCCTGGCGTTCAACCATCTGGTTCTCCTCTACTTTTTGGCTCTCAACGGGTCCTATCTCGTCCTGAGCCTCCTTGCCTTTCGTTCGATCCGCCGGCAGGCCGCACGAGCCAGATCCTTCGAAGTGGATGATTTCCTGACCACGGCAGGAGTCCCTCCCATCACCCTCATCGCACCGGCGTACAACGAAGAGGCCACGTGCGTGGAGTCCGTCCGGTCGTTGCTGACCCTCCAATACCCGGACTACCAAGTCCTGGTGGTGAACGACGGCTCCAAAGACGCCACGGCCCAACGTCTCATCAAGAGCTTCGAAATGGAGCCGGCTCCTCGGGCTCCTACCGCGAGGCTCCCCACCGCACCGGTCCGGGGTGTGTGGCGTAGCCGCAGGCACCCCCGCCTTTGGCTGGTGGACAAGGAAAACGGCGGGAAGGCCGATGCCCTGAACGCTGGTCTGAACTTTTGTCGGACCGCCCTGTACTGCGCCATAGACGCAGATAGCCTGCTGGAGCCTGATGCACTCTCCCGCATCGCCCGGCTCTTTGTTGAAAGAGCCGATACGGTCGCTGCTGGGGGGGTTATCCGCATCGCCAACGGATGCGTGGTGCGGGCGGGGGTGGTGCAACGCGTGGGGCTTCCCCGCAACCTTCTGGCCCGCCTGCAGGTGCTGGAATACCTGCGGGCCTTCCTGGCCGGGCGTGTGGGGTGGGATGCTCTGGATGCCACCTTGATCATCTCGGGTGCTTTCGGAATGTTCCGGAGAACCGTGGTGGTGGAGGCGGGAGGGTATGCCACCGACACCGTGGGCGAGGACATGGAACTGGTGGTACGGCTCCACCGATACTGCCGGGAGAAGAGCATACCCTATCGGATAGCCTTTCTGCCGGACCCGGTCGCCTGGACCGAATGTCCCGAGACGCTACAGGTGCTGGGACGACAGCGGGACCGGTGGCAGCGGGGTCTGGTAGAGTCGCTGACGCGGCACTTGCGAATGTTCTGTAACCCTCGTTATGGCCGCATCGGCCTCTTGGCATTCCCCTACTTCTTGTTCCTGGAGATGTTGGGGCCGGTCATCGAAGGGTTGGGCTACGCGGGCTTCGTCGCCGCGGTGGTCACCGGCAAGGCTTCCACCCTGTATGCAATTGCGTTCCTCTCTGTGGCGGTCCTTCTGGGGATCGTGCTTTCTTTGGTGGCTGTGGGCCTGGAAGAGATGAGTTTTCGGCGGTACCCCCGTACCGGTGATTTGATACAGCTGTTTTGGCTGGCCATTGGGGAAAACATAGGTTATCGGCAGCTGAACGCTTTCTGGCGGATGCGGGGGATGGTATCCAAGCTGCGAGGACAGCACGGATGGGGCCGGATGGAAAGGAGGGGATTCCATGTGGAGGGGAAGTCGGCATGATGCCGTCCGCGGAAAGGACCCGAAAGCGGGCCTCCGCCGGCGGAGTCAGGGCCGGATCGAAGGGATCAGGGCAGGGCGAGTCAGCCTGATGGCGGCTGTCTGGGTTGGGATGTGGGTGGGGGGGGCGGGCCGCGCGGGAGGGGAACCTCTGCTGAAGGAGTCCGGCCCTGCTACGGATACGACAGCGGTGCGGTGGGTGGTGGGGGTGTCGTTCGGAAGGGAAGTCATGGAGGGCAGACGGCCCGGGTGGCCCGACGGGTCGGAGCAGAGGGGTTGGGTTCAGGGGCGGGGACGGGGTGGGGCGGTGGGGATGGAACTCTTCCGGGTGGTTCGATTCCACCAGACCGATGCGGGGGTGGTTCTGGAAGGGTATCGGGACCTCTGGCGGGGTGGGTACGGCCATCTGCGCCTCCGTGTAACCCCCCAGGCAGAGGTGCTTCCCCGGTACGATGTTCGCGGGGAAGTCTTCCAAGGGGTCGGGGAGGGATGGGAGATGGCCGCCAGCGGATGGCGGATGGAACTGCCGGGGCCGAATGTGACGGTGTTGGGGGTGGGGGTGGGCCGGTACCTGGCAGACTGGTATGTTCGGGCTCTGACCCATCTGGGGCGGCTGGCGGGGAAGGGGACCGTTTCCTTCAGCGGCAGGGCCAGACGATACCTCGGGGCTTCCCAAGAATACTGGGAGGTGGTGGCGGGGGTAGGGGAGGAGCCTGCCGTCCTGGGCCCGGGCCCTTCGGTGGCGGTTCGGCGGACGCGGTTTTTCGCAGCAGGTTTTCAGAGGTTCCCCTCGGCGTGGTGGGGCCTTTCCCTTCACGGCAGCTACCAATCCATCGAAGGGACGCCGGCCCGATGGATCTGGCAGCTGGGGGGGCTGGCCAGGTTCTGAAGCTTTTTCCCTGACCCGGCGGAAGACGGCAGGAGGTTGCTTATGCGCAGTTCAGCTCTAAGTCCAGGCCTGCTGGTATGGGCGGTGGCCGCTTGTGCCGTGGGCGGGGGGGTTACCCCCCACGGCGGTGTGATCCCCAGATCGGACCCCACAGTTACGGAGGCGGGGCCGCCGGCAGGGCCGGCCCCCGGGAGGGCCGAAATCCCCCCGCCGGGGGGCTCGCCCGACGCAGGGCGAGTCCTTCCTCGGGGAAGCAGGGCGTCCGAGCCCCTCTTCCCCGACCCCTTCCCCTCCACCTATCAACCCTTCCCTTCGCGCCCGACCCTCATCCGCAACGCCGTGATCTTTACGGGCACGGGCCGGCGGATCGACGGGGGGTCCATCCTTCTCAGGGACGGCAAGATAGCAGCGCTGGGTCGGGACCTTGCGGCCCCGCCGGACGCCGTGGTCCTGGATGTGGAGGGGCGCTACGTGACTCCGGGGATCGTGGATCCCCATTCCCACCTGGGGGTGTATCCCGCTCCGGGGATTCCCTCCCAGTCGGACGGGAACGAGGCCACGAATCCCAACACGGCCGAGGTCTGGGCCGAACATTCCCTTTGGCCCCAGGACCCCGCCTTCGGTCTGGCGCTGGCAGGAGGGGTCACCACCCTCCACATCCTGCCGGGTTCGGCCAATCTCATCGGAGGCCGGAGCGTGACCGTCCGTCCCGTCCCCGCCCGAACCTACCAGGAAATGAAGTTTCCCGGCGCACCCCAAGGCCTGAAGATGGCCTGCGGGGAGAACCCCAAGCGGGTTTACGCCCAGCGGGGACCCTCCACCAATATGGGGAACGTGGCGGGCTGGAGAGCCTACTTTGCCCAGGGGCAGGAATATCTGCGTAAGTGGCTCAACTGGCGGGAGGAAGGATCGGACCCCAAGAACATGCCCACCCGCGACCTGGAATTGGAAACCATCGCCGCCGCCCTCCATGGCGACATTCCGGTGCATTGGCACTGCTACCGGGCCGACGAGATGGTGACGGCCATGGATCTGGCCCGGGAGTTCGGTTTTCGGATCGCCACCTTCGAGCACGCTGTGGAGGCGTACAAGATCCGGGATCGGTTGAAAGACTCGGGCATCTGCCCCCTCATGTGGCCCGACTGGTGGGGCTTCAAGTTGGAGGCCTTCGACGGAATCCGGGAAAACATCGCCCTGGTCCACGAGGCCGGGGGCTGCGCGGCGCTCCACTCCGATGACGCCCGCATCGGACAGTTCCTCCACCTGGAGGCGGCCAAGGCCCTTCGGGCCGCCCGGGAGGCCGGCATCCCCGTCACCGAGGAGGAAGCTGTGGCATGGTTCACCCTGAACCCCGCCCGGGCCCTCGGAATCGATCACCTTACCGGGTCTTTGGAGGTGGGCAAAGCGGCCGATCTGGTGATCTGGTCGGGCCATCCCTTCAGCGTGTACACGAAGGCCGAGAAGGTCTTCATCGACGGGGCCCTCCTTTTCGACCGTTCGGCACCGAACCCTTACCGGCTGGGAGATTTCCTGCTGGGGATCCTGCCCAAGGAGGTGGGACGATGAAAAGGGAAGGGATGGTTCGACACGGGTTGGCTGCGGCGCCGGGGGGGCGGGGCGGGGGCGGAGGGGTGCCGCAAGGAATCTCCCGGGTGGGATCCCGACGCTGCTTCCGGCTGCAGGACGCTCCTGCTCCGCCTCGCCGCAGGGGTGGGTCCCCAGTGGGCCCTGCGGTCCTCCTCCTTGCCGTCTTTTTCGGTGGAGGGATGGCGGGGGCGGGTTCCGCCGCACACGGGCAGACGGCCGCGGGCCGCGGCCAGGAGGCCGGTCCCGGGCCGGTGGCTCTGGTAGGAGGCGAGGTGCATACCGTGTCGGGATCGGTTCTCCGGGGTGGGACCGTCGTCTTGGCGGGGGGGCGCATCGCCGCCGTGGGAAGGGAGGTTCCCATACCCCCGGGAGCCCGGGTCTTGGACGTGCGGGGGAAGGTGGTGACGCCCGGTCTTCTGGATTCCAGCACCCGCCTGGGGGTGGTGGAGATCGGTTCTTATGCCGGGACCTCCGACGGGAGTTCGGCCAACCCTCGCATGACGGCGGCGTTCCAGGTGGCAGAAGGGATCAACCCCTACTCCACCTTGATCCCGGTGGCCCGGGTGGAAGGGATTACCCGGGTGGTGGTGGCACCGGCGCCGGAGGCTTCCCTTCTGGCGGGAATGGGAGCCTTGGTGCATCTGGGGGGTCCAAAGTTAGCGGATATGCTGCAGAAGAACCCGGTGGGTCTGTGGGGGGCGTTGGGCGAGCAGGGGTCGGCCTTGTCGGGGGGAGCGCGTTCCTTGGCCCTGCTCCGTTTGCGGGAAGCCTTCGAGGATGCCCGGGACTACGACCGCAACCGCGCCGCCTATGCCGCCGGAAACCGCCGGGAATACAGCCTGGGGCGGCTGGATCTCGAAGCCCTGCTGCGGGTGGTGCGCAAGGAAATCCCTCTCGTGCTGGAAGTGAACCGGGCCGCGGATATCCTGATGGCCATTCGGTTGGCAGAGGAACTCGGCGTGCGGCTGGTGCTCAGCGGGGCCAGAGAGGGGTGGATGGTGGCGGATGAGCTGTCGGCCGCCCAGGTGCCGGTGATCGTGAGACCCTCCGCCAATGTGCCCTCCTTCGAAGCTTTGGGGGCTACCTTCGAGAACGCCGCCCGCCTGCATCGGGCGGGGGTGAAGGTGGTCCTGGCCACCTTCGACGCCCACAATGTTCGCAACCTCAAGCAGGAGGCGGGCCTGGCGGTCTCGTACGGACTGCCCCACGAGGCGGCCTTGCGGGCGGTGACCCTCTCCCCTGCCGAGGTTTGGGGCGTGGCCGGCGACATCGGAAGCCTGGATGTGGGCAAGCGGGGGGATGTGGTGGTGTGGTCGGGAGATCCGTTCGAAATGATGACCTCCGTCGAACACGTGTTCATCGAAGGGAGGGAGATCTCCTACGAGACTCGCCAGAAAGCCCTCCTGGAGAAATACCGCACGGTAGGGGGCAGACCGCCGAGACGGTAGGGGTGGCCAGCCGGGGATTCCGCCCTCCCTTTCCCCCGCAAGGAGCCGGCGGTCTCGGGGGGGCTACCCTGCCCCCCCTTCCTCCCCCTCCGAAGATGCCTCCAGCCTGCGGTACAAGCGGGGCCGGCGGTCTCGAAGGAAGCCGAACCGGCGGCGGATGCGCCCCACCTCGGCCGCATCCACCCGACCCTTCACCACCTCCGGCCGCCCCGGTCGGGCGACCGCCAGCACTTCGCCTAGGGGGCCATAGAGGGCGGTGTCGCCGGTGTGGGGCTCGCCTCCCCCCTCCCCCACCCGGTTCACCCCCAGGACGTAGGCCTGATTCTCCACGGCCCTGGCCCGGAGCAGGGTCTGCCAGGCCTCCCGCCGCCGGGCGGGCCAGTTGGCCAGCACGCAGAAGAGGTCCGTGCCCAGGGCGACGGCCCGGAAGGGCTCCGGAAACCGCAAGTCGTAGCAGATGAAGGGAGTGATGCGAACCCCTTCCACCGATGCGGTGGCTACCCGGTCGCCCGGCCGGTAGTGCTCGTGTTCGCGGGCCAAGGAAAAGGGGTGGAGCTTCCAGAAGTGCAGGATCTCTTCCCCCCGAGGGTTTACCAGGGAACAGGCGTTGGCCGGTCGGGGCTCTGCCGGCTCCCCATAGCCCGCCAGCACATAGGCACGATGCTCCCGAGCGAAGTTCCCCAGAAAGGCCCGCACCCCTTCGGCGTAGGAGGCCACCCGGCAAGCGTCCATGCTGAAGCCGGTGGCGAACATCTCCGGCAGGACGAACAGACGGGGGCCCTCTTCCTCGAGTCCCGCCGCCAGGGCCCGAACACGCCGGAAGTTCTCCTCGGGGTCCTCCCAGGCGATGTCCGTCTGGAAGCCGTAGACCGCCAGGCCGCCGTTCTCCCCCTCCGTCGGTTCTCCGGTCTTGGGCTCGGCGCTGTCGGAAGCCTCGGCTCCAAGGCCGCCGGCGTGGTTTTCCGTTGGACCCTTCACGACGGACTTCTCCCGAGGGGCGGTGCCGGTCGGCCCCGGCCTTGGCCTGCAACCTCCCGGCTCGTCGTCATCGAGCCAGCCTCCTGAGACGCTGGGCGGCTTCTTCGAGGGTCTCCATCTTCTTGCAGAAGGCGAAGCGGGTCAGATGGCGGGGTTCCTCCGGGTCCGCATGATAGAAGGAACGGGGCGGAAGGGCAGCCACCCCGTGCTCCCGGGTGAGCCAATAGGCGAACTCCCGATCGTCCCCCGAAAACACCTGCCGGAAATCGGCCAGAATGAAGTAGGTGCCCTGGGGGGGGCGGAGCCGGAAACCCACCTCCTGAAGAACGGAGGTCAAGAAATCCCTCCGCCGGGCATACTCCGCACGGAAGCGCGTCAGGTAGTCCTCCGCGCAGTGCCCGAGGGCGAAGGCGACGGCTTTCTGCAACGGAGTGGGGACGGCGTAGGTGAGAAATTGATGCGCCGCCTGAGCCCCGTCCACCATGGCTTTGGGGCCCACTCCCCATCCGATCTTCCACCCGGTGAAGGAAAAGGTCTTGCCCGCGCTGGACAGGGTGAGGGTCCGCTCCCGCATCCCCGGCAGGGAGGCCAAAGGGATGTGTCTGGCCCCGTCGAAGGTCAGGTGCTCGTAGACTTCGTCGGTGAGGGCCAGGAGATCGAACTCCCGGCAGACCTCGGCAATGGTCTCCAGCTCGCCGGCGTCGAACACCTTTCCTGTGGGGTTCATGGGGGTGTTCAGGACGATCATCCTCGTTTTGGGGGTGATCCGGGCCCACAGGTCGTCGGGGTCCAGGCGGAAATCGGGGAAGCGGAGCGTGACGAAGCGGGGGACCGCCCCCGCCAGGGCCAGGCAGGGGGGGTAGCTGTCGTAGAAGGGCTCGAACAGGATGACCTCGTCGCCGGGGTTCAGAATTCCCAGCAGACTAGCCGCAATTCCTTCCGTGGCTCCGGAAAAGATCACCACTTCGTCCATGGGATCGTAGTCCAGGCCATAGATCTTTCGGTAGTAGTCGGAGACGGCGTGGACCAGCGCCGGGTGACCCCGGGAGCGGGCATACTGGTTCTCCCCCCCCCGGAGGGCTTCCACCGCCGCCTCCACCACCTCGGGGGGGCCTTCGAAATCGGGGAAGCCCTGGGCCAGGTTGATGGCCCCGTGCTCCTGGGCCAGAGCGGTCATTTCCGCGAAGATGGTGGTGCCGAAGGGGGCAAGCTTTTGGGAGATCACCGCGCTGCTTTCCGGTCCCGGTTCGTGGCTCTACTCGACAACCCTCGGCCTGAAGTGCCGGGGCAAGGGAAAATAATACGAAGGGGGCCTGCCCGGTCCCAAGGTGGGTGCCTCGTCGAAGGGCAGGTGGGCTCCCCTTGGCCTTCCGCCCCCCCGGTTGTGGATGGGACGCCGGGGCTGTAGGATCCAGCCAGGATGGCCCCGAGGAGGAGGAGCAATGAGCGCGCCGGGAGACGAACTGGATCTCGAACAGCTCCAGGCCCTGGTGGAGCCGGAGGTGGTGGAAGCTCTGGAGGGTCCCCTTTCCCGGTTGACCCGGGAGGTGGACCTCTTGGTGTTCGTGGCTCCCGGGTGCCCGGTGTGCCCACATCAGGTGAAGACCGTGGCCGCCCTGGCCCTGGCGAGCCCTCTGGTGACGGCGGAGATCGTGGATGTGACCCAGGAGCCGGAGCTGGCCCGTCAGTACGACGTGGCCGCTGTTCCCACCACCGTGGTCGACGAGGAGTTGGTGGTGGTGGGGGCCCGTCCTCCCCTCCAGATGGCCGAGCTGCTCCTGGCCCGGGAGGGACCCGAGGGGGAGCAATCCGTGCTGACTTCCCTCCTGGAGTCGGGGCGGACCGAAGAGGTGGGAGAGCGGCTCCTGTACGGACCGGATCCTGACGCCTCCGGGAGGGCTTTCGTGGCCCTGTGGAGCCGGAGCGGACTCCAGGAACGGATGGCGCTCCTCCTTGCCGTAGAGCACGCCTTGGAGTTGGATGCCGAAGCCTTGTCGGGGCTGGTCCTCCACCTGGCGGCGGCGTTGGAGGAGGGTTCCCTGGGGGAGGACCCGGCCCGGAGGGGCGACACGGCGGACCTGTTGGCCAGGATCGGCCACCCCGCCGCCCGGCCGGCCCTGGAGCGCCTGGCATGCGATCCCCACCCCGAGGTGGCGGAGGCTGCCCGGGCCGCTCTGGAAGAGCTTTCCTGAGGGGTACCCGTGAGGGCCCACTGATGGTTTCTTGTCGGGGAGGGCCCCGGCGGAGAGCCCTTCCCTTTTCCTGGCTTCCCCTTCTTCCCTCGACCGGAGGGTTTCCCCGTTCCCGTGCTGTTCCCGGAGGTTTCTATGGGTGCTTTGCAAGGGGGTAGGATGTTTTGGGTCCGGAGGGGGCTTGCGGCCCTCCTGGCGTTGGCGTGGCCGATCCTGGCGGTCTCCTGGGCACAAGCCCAAGACAAGCCTCCCCTTACGGTGGATGACTATGGTCCGTGGAAGCGGATCGCCTCGGTGGCCCTCGCCCCCGACGGGGCCTGGATGACCTGGGCCACGACTCCCAACGAGGGCGAAGACACCCTCTACGTCCAGGCCCTGGACCGAGCGGACCGTCTGGTCATTCCTCGGGGGACGGGTTCGGCCTTCAGCCGGGATTCCCGGTGGGTCGCCTATTTCGTGACCCCCCCGCAGCGAGGAGCCGGGGGGGGCGCCCCTGCCCGGGCCCCCACCCCGACCCCCCCCCAGGGCCAGGGAGGGGGTGCCGCCCAGGGACGCACCCTGGTTCTCCGCAATCTCGCCACCGGCGACACCTTGGCTTTTCCCGATGTGGCTTCCTTCACCTTTCCTGAGAACACCGGTGTCCTCCTGGTGAGGAAAAGGGGGCCGGGCGGCAATGCCGGCTATTCCGGCGCCGACCTGGTGGTCCACCACCTGGCGACGGGAACCTCCTTGAACCTGGGCAACGTCTCGGAGTTCGCCGTGAACAAGGGAGGCACTCATCTGGCCTACCTTGTGGACGCCCAGGGGAAAGGAGGCAACGGACTCTATCTCCTCGAACTCGCCTCCCAGGCCATCCGGCCCTTGGACACCCGGGCGGCCCTTTACTCCCGCCTGACCTGGAACCGGCAGGGCACCGCTCTGGCGGCCCTGCGGGGAGAGGTGCCGGAAAAGAAGACCCAAAGGGCCAACGTTCTCCTGGTGGTGAGGGACTTGGCCCGCCCCGCTTCCTTGGAAATCCTGGATCCGGAAACGGCCCCGGGTTTTCCCCCGGGGTTCGTCCTCAGCGAGTTGGCGGCGTTGCGTTGGTCGGCCGATGGAGCCCGCCTGTTTGTAGGGATCAAAGAGCAGGCCGACGCCAGGGAGGAGCTGGCCGGAAGGGCCAACGTAGATGTCTGGCACTGGGCCGACGTGGAGGTCCAATCGGTCCAGCAGGTCCGGGCCGCCCGTAACCGCGACCGTACCTGGGCCGCAGTGGTGAATCTGAGGCCCGGCCGCCTCTCCTTTGTGCGGCTGGCGGACGAAAGCCTGGAGACGGTGGCCCAGGCGGGGAACTCATCCTGGGGCATCGGCCGGGATCCCAGGCCCTACCAGTACGAGGTCTCCTGGGGGGGAAGCAAGGCGGATTACTACCAAGTGAACCTCGACACCGGCGAGCGGGCCCTGATGGCCAAGGGGGTGGGACGGACCGTGAGCACTTCCCCCAAGGGGGACTGGTGGCTCTACCTCCGGAACGAGCATGTCATTGCCCGAAACCTGGCCACCGGCAAGGAAGTGGACCTCACCGAGACGTCCGGAGTGGATTTCATCAACCGGCAGGACGACCACCCTTATGAATTACCGGCCTACGGGGCGGGTGGTTGGAGCCAGGACGGGGGGAGTGTGCTTCTTTACGATCGGTACGATGTATGGGTCGTCCCCGTGGCGGGAGGCCAGGCCACGAACCTGACCCGGGGGCTGGGGGGCCGGGAGCGGATCCGCTTCCGGGTGACCCGCTGGGCCGGCTCCGGCGGAGGGGGACCCGGCGGCCCTGGGGCGGGAGCCGGGGGAGAGGAGGAGGAGGGGGTGGACCTGTCCAAGCCTGTACTCCTTTCGGCGTTCGGTGACCGGACCAAGAAATCGGGTTACTTCGAGGTCCGGCTGGGCGGCGAGCCTCAGCCCCTCTATTGGGTGGACAAGGCCGTGGGCCGTCCGGTCAAGGCGGCCTCCGCCGACCGGATCCTCTTCACCCAAGAGACGTTTGTGGAGTTTCCGGACTATTGGGTGAGTGACACCCGGTTCCGGAACCCCCGGAAGGTCACCGACGCCAACCCCCAACAGGCCCAATTTGCCTGGAGCCCGGGGCGGGTGCTCATCGACTACACGGACAGCCGGGGGAACGAACTTCAGGCCACGCTCGCATTGCCTGCAGGGTACCAACCGGGGAAGCGGTACCCCATGCTGGTGTATTTCTACGAGCTCATGAGCGACCAGCACCACCGGTTCTCCATGCCTGTCTACGACGACCGGCCCCACATGTCCACCTACGCCAGCAACGGCTACCTGGTCCTCCAACCGGACATCGTCTACACCATCGGACAACCGGGAACTTCAGCCCTGGACGACCTCACCTCGGCGGTGAAGAAGGTCATCGAGTTGGGGTACGCCGACCCGGCCCGCATCGGCCTGCAGGGACATTCGTGGGGAGGCTACCAGTCGTCCTTTGTCGTGACCCAGACGGACCTGTTCGCCGCCGTGGTGACGGGGGCTCCGCCCACCAACCTGGTCTCGTTCTACAATACCCTCTACAAGAGCACGGGCACCGTACAGCAGGGCATTACCGAGGTGGGGCAGGTCCGCATGGGCACGACCCCCTTCGAGAACCATGACCTCTTTGTGAGCCAATCACCTGTGCATCACGCCGCGAAGATCTCCACCCCCTTCCTCATCCTTCATGGTACCGCCGACGGGGCGGTGGATTGGATGCAGGGTTTGGAGTTCTACAACATGGCCCGGCGCCTGGGGAAGAAGGTCATCCTGCTCTCCTATCCCGATGAAGATCACCACCTTAGCCGCAAGGAGAACCGGATCGACTTCCAGATCCGCATGATGCAGTTCTTCGACCATTACCTGAAGGGTGCGCCTGCCCCCAAATGGATGGTGGAGGGAGTTCCCTTCCTGGAGAAGAACTACGCCAACCCCCGGGAAATGGTGGACGGCACCCTATGGGGCAAGGCTGCCCCCCAAGGGGCGGGAAGGGGCCAGACGGGGAGGGGTGGCGGTCTCCCTTGAGATGGGGAAGAGGGGGGCCCTCGGGCGAGGTGCCCCCTTGGAGAGAAGGAACCGACGACCCCCCTCCCTCCCTGTAGGGGCTGGGGCCCGTGTCTCCGGCACCCAGGGGGTGTCGGCGGCGTCCGAACTCCTCGAGGGTTCGGCCAGGGTGGGGGTTCTCCGTCTGCGCCGTCCGGTGGTATCCCCCGAGGTAGCCCCTCTGGGGCCCGTTCCCCTTCATGAGATGGAGGTATTTGCGCTATGACCTGTGACCCCATGCTCCGTCCCTGCCCTCCCCGGCCCCGGCTTCTACCTCGGGCCTTTCCCCTCCTCGCCGCCCTTTCCCTCCTCCTCTTGTCACGCTCTCCCCTCGGCGCCCAGGAGGGGGGGCGTCAGGAGAACGCCCTGGAAGCCCTTCGGCGGGTGGCCGTGGTGGAAGAACTGGTCCTGGTCCCCATGCGGGACGGAATCCGGCTCGCCACCCATGTCTTTCGCCCCTTGGACTCCGACCGGCGTCCGGTGCCCACCATCTTCGTGCGGACCCCTTACAACATGAACCTCTGGGGGGACGGACAGCTTCAGGAGGGGCGGTTGGCCGCCCCTCGCCAATGGGTGGAAAAGGGGTACGCCTACGTGGTGCAGAACGAGCGGGGGAGATTCTACTCCGAGGGGGAGTGGGACATCCTGGGACCTCCGAAGACGGACGGCTACGATGCCCTGACCTGGATCGCGGCCCAACCCTGGTCCAACGGCAAGGTGGGAACCTTGGGATGTTCTTCCACGGCCGAGTGGCAGATGGGTTTGGCGGCCCTGGATCACCCCGCCCATGCGGCCATGGTGGCCCAGGGGTTCGGGGCCGGGGTGGGCCGGGTGGGGGGGTGGTACGAACAGGGGAACTGGTACCGGGGTGGGGCGGAGCAGATGCTGTTCTTCGTCTGGTTGTACGGTGTCCAGAACACCCAGCGCCCCCGCTTCGACCGGGATACCCCCAGGGAAGACCTCATCCGTCTTTCCCGCTATTTCGACCTGGCCCCGGAAATGCCCGCGGTGAACTGGAGCGAAGCCCTGTGGCACTTGCCGGTGGTGGACCTGATGCGCCACGTCCAGGGACCCAAGGGGATTTTTGCCGACCCGGCCCCGGTGGCCACCGGCGGGAGGATGATCCAGCGCACCCCCGCCGATTCCGCCTGGTACCGGGGCGGCCTTTACCACGACCACGAGCCCTTCGGGGTGCCGGCCCTTTGGTTCATGTCGTGGTATGATGTTTCGGTGGGGCCGAACCTTGCCCTTTTCAACCACGTGCGGGAGCATGGGGTCGACGCCGAAACCCGAAACAACCAGTTCGCTTTTGTTGCTCCTGTAGCCCATTGCGCCTTTACCCGGGCTACCGAGAACACGGTGGTGGGGGAGCGCAGCATGGGCGACGCCCGATGGGACTACGATGCCCTCATCACGGGGTGGTTCGACTGGTGGCTCAAAGGGCAAAGGAACCCGGTGGTGGACACCCTTCCCAAGGTACGCTACTTCACCATGGGGGCGAACCGCTGGCAGACGGCTTCGGCATGGCCGCCGCCGGAAGCCCGGATGGTCACCTACTACCTCCGGTCGGGCGGCAGGGCCAACACCCTGTCCGGGGATGGGCGTCTGAGTCCGGAACGGCCGGGCCGCAGCGAACCACCCGACCGGTTCACCTATGACCCGAAGGACCCGGTGGTCTCCTATGGAGGGAACGTCTGCTGCATCGGAGGCGCTATCCAGGCCGGCTCGTTCGATCAGCAGGCCATCGAGGCCCGGCGCCAGGACATTTTGGTCTACACCACGGACCCCTTCCCTGAGGGTTTGGAGGTGTCGGGCACCATCGAGATCACCCTTTACCTGTCTTCGAACGTGAAGGATACGGACCTTACCGTGAAGCTCCTGGACGTTTATCCCGACGGACGGGCCTACAACCTGGACGAGACGATCCAGCGGGTCCGCTATCGCGAGGGATACGACCGCCAGGTCTTCATGGAGCCGGGGAAGGTCTATGAGGTCAAAGTGAGCCCCATGACCACATCCAACTTTTTCGCCCCCGGGCATCGGCTACGAATCGAGGTGTCCAGCTCCAATTTTCCACGGTTTACCCGCAATCTGAATACCGGCGGCCGGAATTACGACGAGGTGGAAGGGGTGGTAGCCCACAATGTCATCCACCACTCGGCCCAGTACCCCTCCCACATCCGGATCCCGGTGGTGAAACGCTGAGGCGGCCGGGCCGCAACCGCCCGCCCTTTGGGGGAGAGGGCGCCCACCGTGGCACTTCTTGCGGTGACGCGGGAGTGAGGCGCCCCCCCCTCCACCCCTGGGGAAGGCCTGCCCAGGGGCCCGCCTGCTCCCTCGGCGACCGCTCCGGCACAACGTTGTCACCGAAAACTGGCCCGTCTCTTCACCGGTTCGTTACACGGCACGGATAACCTGTCCTTCGGGTGAGCCATGTCGGGGCCCGCCCCCCCGGCCCTTGGCCGGGAAAGCCAGGACGTTTTCCAGCCAGGTAATGCAGCCATGAAATCACTGCGGATCTTCCTGTTGGGCCTCTGGTTCTCCGTGGGCCTGCCCATCCTACCAGGGGTGGCAGAGGGCCAAAGCCGGTTCCCGATCACCGTGACTTCCGGCGGTCGGGGCCCCGCTCGGTCGGACACCACCAAAGCAGGGGCGGATCTTTACGGTGGCTCAGCGAACCAGGTGCGGCCCTCCCTTTCGGCAGGAAACGGGGGTCCTGATTCCCGAATCCTGGGCAAGATCCTCGATGCCGAAACCATGCGTCCTCTTCCGGGGGCCCAGGTCCAGATCTTGGGGACGAACGTCGGGTCTGTGGCCGGGGTGGAAGGGCGCTACCTCTTGCGGCCGGTTCAGCCGGGCACGGTGGACCTGCAGGTCACCATGCTGGGGTTTGCCCCCAAGGTGATCCGAGGGGTCGAGGTCCCGGCGGGGGACGGTGTCCAGCTGGACGTGTTCCTGGAGCCGGCGGCGGTGGAGCTGGAAGGCATCACCGTCAGCGCGGCCCAGGAGAGGGGGAGCACCGTGGCGGCTCTCAGGGAACAGCGGGCAGCCGTGGGGATCCGAAACGCCATTGTGGCGGAGCAGATCTCCCGTAGCCCCGACGGCGACGCGGCCCAGGCCATCAAACGGGTGAGCGGGGTGAGCGTCCAGGACGGTAAGTTCGTCTTCGTACGGGGCTTGGGTGAGCGCTACACCGTAGCGTCGTTGAACGGGTCCCGGGTTCCCAGCCCCGAGCCCGAGCGGAAAGTGGTCCCCTTGGATCTCTTCCCTACGAACCTTATCCAAAGCATTTCGGCGTCCAAGACCTTTACCCCTGCCGACCCCGGCGATTTCTCCGGGGCCGCCGTTGACATTCGCACCAAGGAATACCCGCTCCGTCGGCAGTTCTCCTTCTCGGCCTCCACGGGCTATCACCCCGACGTGGTGGGAAAGACGATTCTCCGGGCTCCCAGCGCCGGCCTGGAGTGGTTTGCCTTCGGCACCGGCCCCCGGAAGCTGCCCGCCGCCGCCCGGCAGGTACAGGTGGACTTGCCCCGGGGACCGGAGGTGAACCGGGTCATCAACTCTTTCCGCAACGTATGGAGCGTCCGGGAGGGGAAAGGCTCCCTTCCCCTTTCCTGGAGCGCCTCGGTCGGGGGTACGGATCCCCTCTTCTCCACCGGGCACGAACTGGGGTATCTGTTCTCCCTGACCTACTCCCTCTCCGACGAGGTCCATCTGGACCAGCGGCGGGCCAAGGCGGGGACGGGTGGGACAACCTACGACGCCTATGAAGGGGAGTCGGGGAGCCGATCGGTGCTGTGGGGAGGCATCGCCAACCTCTCCACCATGTTCGGCACCACCACCCGGATCTCGTGGGACAACACCTACAACCGTTCCGCGGAAAACGAGGCCCGGAGTGAGGTGGGTGTGGACGAAAACACCCGTTCCACCGTGCGGGTGGAGCGCCTCACCTACGTGGAGCGTTCGGTTCTTTCCAGCCGCCTTCGAGGCGAGCACCAGCTGCATCCCCGTCACCGGCTGGACTGGGCCGCTTCGGTTTCCCGGGTGACCCGCGCCGAGCCCGACCGTTCCGAATTCGTCACCTGGCTCGACCCGGAGGTCCCCATCTGGTTCAACGATTTCGAAGGGGCCGTGCGGACCTTCGGCGAGTTGGACGAAATGGGGCTGGAAGGGTCTGCCGATTACCAGCTCACCTTCCGGATGGGCGGTCGCTCCCACCTGTTCCGGGCCGGCGGCCGGTACCGCCAGACCAGCCGGGACGCGTCTTCGCAGGGCTTCCGCATCCAAGCCTACTATTGGACCCCGACCGACCCCCGCTGGCAGCTGCCGCCGGAGCAGTTCTTCGACGGGCGTTTCGCCACCGACAATGACTTCAACTTCCTCCTTTCCCGGGAGTTGGCCGGTGGTTCCTACACAGCGGAAGACCAGCTGGGTGCAGGCTACGGGATGCTCGACCTGGGGCTGGCCTCTTCCCTTCGCCTGGTGGGGGGAGCCCGGGTGGAGCGGTATGCCCTGACCGTGCGCTCGGAAAACTCCTTGGGTCAGAAGTCCAAGACCCACCGGATCTACACCGATGTCCTCCCGGCGCTGACGCTGAACTGGGACCTGGCCGAAGCCCATAGGCTTCGCCTATCCGCCGCCCGGACCCTCGCCCGCCCCGAGTACCGCGAGCTCGCGCCCATCACCTACCGGGAAGTCTTGGGAGGAGAGCAGGTGATCGGGAACGGAAGCCTTCAGCGCACGCTCATCGACAACTTCGATCTGCGTTGGGAATGGTACATGGGCCTGTCCGAGGCGGTCTCGGTGGGCCTCTTCGCCAAGCGGTTCCAGAACCCCATCGAGCAGCGTTTCCTGGCTCGTTCCGGGACCGACACCCGGACCTTCGAAAACGCCAAGAGCGCCGAAAACTACGGTGTGGAGCTGGAGGTGATGAAGAACCTGGCCTTCATTGCCCCGATCCTGGAGCCGCTCTCTTTGTTCAGCAACGTCACCCTCATGGAGAGCCGGGTCAACACGGGCAATCCCGCCGACCCCGAGCGCCGCATGGTGGGTCAGGCGCCCTACGTGGTGAACGCCGGACTCACCTATGGGTCGGGCTCCAGAAGGTGGAGCGCGACCGCCCTCTACAACGTGGTGGGGCCGCGCATCATCAACGCCCGTGCCTCCGGCACGAATGTGGACGACGTTGTGGAACAGCCCAGGCATCTGTTGGACCTGGCTTTCCGGTTCCCCACCTGGGGAGGCATGCTCGCCAAGGTGGATGTGAAGAATGTCCTGGACGCGCCTTACGAGGTGCTCCAAGGGCAGGTGACCCGAAACTTTCATCGGTCGGGCCGGAGCCTTTCCTTCGGCCTGAGCCGGCAGTTCTGACGATCCTGCGCACTGACGCACAACCGACGCAAAAGGAGAAAACGACTTTCATGAGGCGCACCTGGGTTTCCCGCTGGCCGACGATCCTGACCCTGGCCACCCTTTCTTTCGGTGCGGCGGCGTGCGGCTCCGACGATGACCCCGCGGGGGCGGACGACAAGCCCGACCGGGGACCGGTGGGCACCGTGGTGATCTCCACGGACATCACCCAGAATCGGACCTTGTATGCTGACACCGTCTATCGCCTTTCGGGGTTCATCAAGGTGGCCAACGGAGCCACCCTCACCATCCAGCCCGGCACCCGGATCGAGGGTGACTTTGACGTCCCGGGTTCCTCCTTGTTCATTCTCAGGGGGTCCCGGATCGTAGCCCAGGGCACCAGGGAGCGGCCCATCGTGTTCACCTCGTCCCGGCCTGCGGGCCAGAGGAGGCCTGGGGATTGGGGCGGACTCATCATCATCGGCAACGGGATCATCAACCGTGGCCGGCCGACCTACATCGAGGGGACGGGCACGGACGCAGTGAAGAACCCCCTGCAGGACTATTCCGGCGGCACCAACAACAACGACAACAGCGGTATTCTCCGGTACGTGCGGATCGAGTTCGCCGGCTTCCCCACAGCTCCCAACGAAGAGCTGAACAGCCTGACTCTGGCCGCGGTGGGGCGGGGCACCACCATCGAGTACGTGCAGGTCCTCCTCGGTTTGGATGACTCCTTCGAATGGTTCGGGGGAGCGGTGGACGCGCGGTATCTGGTGTCCTACGAGTCCGGCGACGACCACTTCGACGCCTCGGAAGGGTACGTAGGGCGTGTCCAGTACATGATCGGCTTCCAGTCCATCAGGCCCGAGCCTCGGGCAGGTCTGGCCGGCGGCGCTGCTACAGATCCCCAGGGGATCGAGAACGACGGATGTTGGGCCGAGAACTGCAACGCCGGGAACGATCGCCGGAGCGAGTCCCAGCCCTACACCGTTCCGGTGTTCGCCAACTTTACCCTCGTGGGAGCCCCCAGCGGCGCGTGGGACACTCCCAGCGGCAACATCGGCATGATGCTCCGCCGGGGCACGGGCGGGCTTTATGTGAACGGAGTGGTGGCCCGCTTCACCAGGGCCGGGGTTTCCATCCGGGGCGACCAGACCAAGGCGCGCCTGGATGCGGGTCTCCTGGCGATCCGGAATGTCTACTTCACCGAGGTGCCGGTCCTGTTCCAGACGGGCACCGGGACTGGAGAGTCGTCCCAGCACACCTTGGACGCCACGGCCAACGGCCTCCAGTTGGGGACAGTGGCGGCCAGCACCCTCTTTGCCGCCCTGCCGGCCAACACGGCCACGGCCACCGCCGCCAGCTTCGACTGGACACCGGCGGCCAACTCGCCCATCGCCTCGGGCGGCCTTACCAGCTTTGCTGCCCTCCCCCAACAACTTCGGGATGCCGCGGGCACGTTCATCACCCCCACCTCGTATCGGGGGGCGGTGGGTCCGGGGGGCACGAAGTGGTGGGAAGGCTGGACATACTACGCCCACAACT
>JAUQOX010000176.1 GCA_030550695.1 Gemmatimonadota bacterium
GCTGGGGACAGGCAGGTGCAGGGTGCGATGGGACCTGCCGCGCCCCGCCAGGACGCCCGCCAGGCCCTGTATGGGGAGTTGGAGACCCGGGTGCAGGAGGTCACGCCGAAGGTGGTGGCCTGGAGGCGAGATTTTCATCAGCACCCGGAGCTCGGGAATCGGGAGTTCCGCACCGCCGAGATCATCGCCCGGCACCTCCGATCCTTGGGGATGGAGGTCCGAACCGGGGTGGCCCATACGGGGGTGGTGGGGGTGTTGCGGGGGGCGCGGCCCGGGCCCGTGGTTGCCCTGCGGGCCGACATGGACGCCCTGCCGGTGACGGAGATGCTGGATCTGCCTTTCGCTTCCCGCGTACGCACCGAATACCAGGGGCGGGAGGTGGGCGTCATGCATGCCTGCGGCCACGATCTCCACATGGCCATCGCCATGGGGGCGGCGGAGGTCTTGGCGGGGATCCGGGATCGGCTGCCGGGCTCGGTGGTATTCCTGTTCCAGCCCGCCGAGGAGGGCGCACCGGAGGGCGAAGAGGGGGGAGCCGCCCTCATGATCAAGGAAGGGGCCCTGGAGAACCCTCGCCCGGAAGCCATCTTCGGGCTCCACGTCTGGCCGAATCGGCTGGGGACCATCGGATACCGCCCGGGGGGTACCATGGCGTCGTCCCAGACCCTTCGCATCGTGGTCCATGGGCGGCAAACCCACGGAGCCATGCCCTGGGGCGGGGTGGACCCGGTGGTGGCGGCGGCTCAGGTGGTGCTGGGTCTCCAGACCATCGTGAGCCGGCGGGTGGACCTCACCGTGGCTCCCGCCGTGGTGACCGTCGGGGTCATCCAGGGAGGGGTCCGCTCGAACATCATTCCCGACAGCGTGGTGTTGGTGGGAACGGTGCGGACCCTGGATCCGGCCCACCAGCGGCAGGTGGAGGCCGAAATCCGCCGCATGGCCCAGGGCATTGCCGAGGCCGCCGGGGCCCGCGTGGAGGTGGGGCTTTCGGGGGGGTATCCGGTTACCTACAACGATCCTGAGCTTACCCGGCGGATGGTCCCCACCTTGGAAAGGGTTGCGGGTAAGGAGCGGGTTGTCGTGGTCCCTCCGGCCACGGCGGCCGAAGACTTTTCGTTCTTCCAGCAACTCATCCCCGGCCTCTATTTTTTCCTGGGGGTGAGCCCCGATACCATCCCGCTGGAGAAGGCGGCTCCCAACCATTCGCCCTACTTCTATGCCGATGAGGGAGCCCTCCCCGTAGGGGTCAGGGCCATGGCGAACCTCGTGGTGGATTACCTGATGGGCGAGGAAAGGGGAGGGGGGAGCTAGGCCTCCAACACCCGGCGGATGGCCCCGATCAAGTCGGAAGGGGTGAAGGGCTTGGGGATGAGTTCCCACGCCTCCAGGGCCGCAGGCGGGGTGGTCCACATCCCCTCGGCATAGCCCGAGAAGAACACGGCCCGCCGGATCCGCCCTTCCCCTGCGAGGACCTCCGCCACCTCCGGTCCCCGGAGCCCCGGCATGATCACATCCGTGAGGAGAAGGTCGATGGGACCCTCCCAGCGGCGGGCCGCCTCCACGGCCCGGGTCCCGTCCTCCGCTACGATGACCCGGTAACCGGCCCGCTCGAGGATCACCCGGGCCAGCCTTCGCACCGGTTCCTCGTCCTCTGCCAGCAAAATGGTGCCGCTCCCCTTGAGGGCGATGCCCCCTTGAGTCCGAACCTGCTCGGCGGCGACACCCCCTTGCGAAGCCGGAAAGAACACGCGGAAGGCTGTGCCTTTGCCCACGGAACTCTCCACGCGAATGTGCCCTCCGGAGCGGATCACGATCCCGTAGACGGTCGACAACCCCAGGCCCGTTCCCTTCCCTTCGGGCTTGGTGGTGAAGAACGGCTCGAAAATATGGGGCAGGATCTCGGGCGCAATCCCGGTTCCGGTATCCGTCACCGCCAACACGCCGTGGGGGCCCTCCCGAGCATCGGGGAAGCGGGAAAGGTCATGGGGGCCCACCAACGAAAGATAGGTCTCCACCAGGAGGGTTCCCCCTCTGGGCATG
The DNA here is from genome assembly GCA_030550695.1 of Gemmatimonadota bacterium. Taxonomy (GTDB): domain Bacteria; phylum Gemmatimonadota; class Gemmatimonadetes; order Longimicrobiales; family Gaopeijiaceae; genus JAUQOX01. The sequence continues at coordinate 2,041 of JAUQOX010000176.1, forward strand.
GCATCCCTGGCGTTCACCACCAGGTTCATGAGAACCTGTTCCACCTGGGCCTGCTGGCAGGGGACCCAGAGGGGTTCGGGCCAGAGGCGAACCTCCAGGGTCACCTCTTCGCCGAGAGCCCGCCCGATGAGGGGGCGGAGCCCTTCCACCGTGCCGTTCAACTCGCACTGGCCGCCGGCGTCCGGCGCTCCGCGGCTGAAGATGAGAAGCCTTCGGGCCAGGTCCGAGCCGCGCCGGGCCGCATGATGGATCTCCTGCACAGCTTCCCGGAGGTCGTCCCCCACCGCCGGATCCTCCAGGATCATTTCCGTCTGGCCCTGGATGACGGTGAGCAGGTTGTTGAAATCATGGGCGATGCCCCCCGCCATGCGCCCCAAGGCCTCCATTTTCTGGGCCAGGAGGTATCGTTCCTGAAGCTGGGACAGTTCCGTCACGTCCTCTACGATGACTTCCCAGGCCCTTTCTCCTTCGGGGGTGGCGGTTTCCCGGGCAAAGAGGCGGACGTTCAAGGGCTCGCCGTTCTTCTTCTGCCACCGCACCTCCAGGGGCTGCCCGGGGACCTGGCACACCCTCCGGTCGGCCAAGATCCGCTCCCTTTCCTTGGGGTCGCGGTAGAGGGCGGTGATGGGGGTGGCCAGGAGTTCTTCCCGGCTCTCGTACCCCAGGAGCTTCACCAGCGCCGGGTTCACCTCCAGGAACCGTCCGCTTTCCGTGGAGACGTACATTCCCGTGACGGCGTTTTCCACCAGCGAGCGGATGCGCTCGGCGGCCTGCCTCCCCTCCTCCTCGGCCCGCCGCCGGGCTTCCCACACTTCGTTGAACTTCCTGGCGAAGAGGGCCAGCTCCCTGGGACCTTCCACGGGGAGGGGTTGAAGACCCTCCGGGCCCATGGTTTCGAGGCGGAGCCTGAAACTCTCCAAGGGAGAAGCGATGAGGCGGTAGACGTATCGGCCCAGGACGATGGTGGCCAGGCCGATCAGCAGAACGAAAAGACCGATGAGCCCCCCCTTTGCCAGGACGGGCCTCATCACCTCGTCGGTGGGCACCCCTGCGTAGACCTTCCAGGGGGCCCGCACCACGTCGGCCTCCCCGAACAGATGATCCCGCCCTTCCAGGCTCCTGGCCCGGCGCACCCTCGGGCTGGCTTCCGCCTTACCTTCGGGGAAACCCGTCAAGGCGGGATCCAGCTTCCTCCCCACCCACTGTTCCCCCCCCGGCAGGCGGGCGATGACGGTGCCGTCGGCCTGGACCAGGCTGAGCACGGCGATCTCCGGGCGGGCCATCCGCTGGAGGAGGTCCTGGAAGTGCAGGAGGTCCAGGCCCGCCACCACCAGGCCGACGCGTGCGCCGTTCTCCCCGAAAATGGGGTAGGTGAGGCCTACGGCCCAGCGCCCGGACCGCCCCCCCCGCACCACCGGGCCCACCCAGAACCCTTCGGCGTCGGGGCCCGCCGGCAGCCAATCGGGGGGGCCTGTGGACGAAGGCCCCTCCGGGTCGAAGGTGGAACAGACCTCACCCACCTGGTCGCCATAGATGACCACCGCGGTCAAGACCGAGAAGAGGGGGCGGACCACGTGGTCGACGAGGTGGAGACAATCCTCTCTCTCCAGGGAGCGGGCCTCGGGGTGCCGGGCCAGTTGCGCCAAAAAATCTTCCACCCCCGCAAGGAACTCGCGCACCTGGGCGGCGACGGCATCGGCCTGATGAAGGACCTGGAGGCGGGCGGTCTGAAGGGTGCTGCGCGCCACGGAGGGAGCCAGGAGGGCGGCGAGGCCCACCGCCGGCACCCCGACCGCCGCCATGAGCAGGAACAGAAGTTGGCGGATGGAGGGATAGGAGGCGGAAGGTCTGCGGCTGGAGGGGCCCACAACCATCTCCCGAGGGGTACCGAACATCCCCCCCGGCCTTCCCGGGGGGGGGATCGGGCGGAAAGGCGCCCGAAGCAGGCCCGCCGGGCCCGCAAGGCGGCAGGGCCGGGACGGCTTCGGGCCGGCCTCAATCTGCAGTCCGGCCCACCCCTTTGTCGAGGGACAGGGGCACCGACCTCAAGGGTCGCAGCCGGCCGTAGCAAAAAGGGAAAGGGCCTTGTGGCCCCCCTGAGCCCCTTGTCTTGTTTCCGGCGCGACCCTGGCCGGTTCCCCGAGGCTGGAGGAACTCTTCCCGGTGAAAAGGTTACCGAGAGGCAGGTATCCACACTCCCAGGGTCCCTCCCTTTCCCGGACACCCCTACCATGCTCATCCGAAAGCCTGAGCCCATTCCCTCTTCGGAAATCACCCCCTACGAGCTCTACCTGCGGCGACGGGAGTTCGTCGGCCGGGCCGCCCAGGGCCTTTTGGCCCTGGCCCTGGGGCCGGGTGTCTTGGCGGGGTGTGAGCTGCGAGGGGCCGAAAGGGAGCGCCGCGCCGGCGACGATTTCTCCCCCCAGGAAGACCGACCGACCCCGTTGGAGGACATCACCCGCTACAACAATTTCTACGAGTTCGGAACCGGCAAGGGGGATCCGGCCCGCAACGCCCACCTTCTGCGGGTCCGGCCTTGGACGGTGTCCGTGGAGGGGCACTGCGAAAGGCCCGGTGTCTACGCCATCGAGGACATCCTCTCGCGCTTCCCGTCGGAGGAGAGGATCTACCGGCTCCGATGCGTGGAAGCCTGGTCCATGGTCATCCCCTGGCTGGGTTTCCCGTTACGGGACTTCCTGAAGTGGGTGGAACCCACGAGCCGAGCCCGTTTCGTCGAATTCACCACCCTGTACGACCCGGAACAGATGCCGGGCCAGCGACGGGCCGTTCTGGATTGGCCCTACGTAGAGGGCCTCCGCATGGACGAAGCCCTCCACCCCCTGACCCTACTGGCCACGGGGCTCTACGGAAGGGAGCTTCCCAACCAGAACGGGGCGCCCTTGCGTCTGGTGGTCCCCTGGAAATACGGCTTCAAAAGCATCAAGTCCATCGTCCGGATCCGGCTGGTGGAGACCATGCCCAGGACCACGTGGAACGCCATGGCGCCCCACGAATACGGCTTCTATGCCAACGTGAACCCGGAGGTGGATCACCCCCGATGGAGTCAGAAGCGGGAGCGCCGCATCGGGGAGATGCGCATGCGCCCCACCCTCCCCTTCAACGGCTATGCCCAGGAGGTCGCCCCCCTCTACAGCGGAATGGACCTGCGGCGGTGGTATTGAGGCCGTGGTGGGGGGAGGGGCGGGTTCTCAGGGCCCTCGCCTGGGGGCTGGGGTCCGTCCCCTTCTGCTGGCTGATGTGGGGCTGGGGGTGGCGCCGCCTGGGCGCGGATCCGGTGGAGGCGACCCTCCACCTCACAGGAAGATGGGCCTTGGGCCTGCTCCTGGCGGTTCTTGCGGCTACCCCCCTCCGTCGTCTTACCGGTTGGAACCCCGTGATCCAGGTCCGCCGGCCCTTGGGCCTCTGGGCCTTCGGCTACGGGGTCCTTCATTTGGGTGTCTACCTCTGGTTCGACCGGGGGCTGGACCTTTCCCTGGTGGTGGAGGACGTGGCTGAACGCCCGTACCTCGCGGCCGGCGCGGCTTCCCTTCTCCTCCTCGTCCCTCTTGCCCTCACCTCCACCCGGCGGTGGATGGCCCGCCTGGGGAAACGGTGGCAGGCGCTCCACCGCCTCGTCTATTTCGCGGCCGCTCTGGCCGTGGTGCACCATTTCGGGCAGGTGAAGGCGGACAAGTTCTGGCCTGGGGTTTCTGCGGCGGTGTTGGGCGTCCTCCTCTTGGCCCGGATCCCTTTCCGACCCCGGCGGAGAGCCCGACCGAAGAGGCGTGTCGGCTGACGCCGGGGGGAACTGCCGCGATGCCCCTCGAAAAAAAACTTGTAGATTGTGCTTTTCAATCTTAAATTGCCCTGAGAACCCGATCGGGGGACCCCCTCCCCTCGGCTTCCCCTCCCACGGTTGCCGCCGCACATGTTTCGGCTCTCCGGACACCTCGGGCCCACGGCGATGGGCTGGTCTGGTCAGGCTTCCCAAATGGGGGCCCTGACCGTCCTCCCCCTCTGGTTGGTCTT
>JAUQOX010000177.1 GCA_030550695.1 Gemmatimonadota bacterium
GTGCCCGGGCGGCTCAGAGCCTTCTCCACGGCCTCAGGGGTGCGCGCCTCCTCGAAGCCGAGTCGGATCAGGTCCTGCCGCATGGGATAGACCATCAGTTCGGAGAGGGGCATAAGGGCTCCTCCTCGGACGTGTGGGCGATTCGTCGGTTGTGGGTATCGTGGTCCACCAACCCCGTTGAGGGGGGAGAGGTTCCCCGGATTCCCACGGGGCGAGGGGAAGGAGGAAAGTATGGTCGGCCGTAACGGCTCGAGCTGTTCGTGGGTGACGCAGTCGGGTGGAAACGGAGAAGACGCCCTTCCGGGAAACAAGGCGGCCCATGCCGTCCCCGCGCCCTTTGGGGGGGCTCTGGCCTTTGTGCTCTTGGGTTGGTTGGGGGGGTGCGGAGGGGAGGGGAACCGAAAAGGCGCCCAGGAGTTGGGCGAGTGGGGGGAACAGGCCGCCTGGGAAGAGCCAACTTCCGCCGCCGCCCGGCCACCGCAGGGAACGGAAGAGGACTGGGCTTTGGTGCGCGAGAAGGCGAGGCTGGCGTGGCAAGAACGATGGGACACCCTTCCCATGGGGGAGTCCATGGCCCTTTTGGGTCTCACCTTTGTGGGGACACCCTATGTGCCCCACACCCTGGAGCTGCCGGGGCGTGAGCGGGTGGTGGTGAACCTGCAGGAACTGGACTGTGTGACCCTGGTGGAGAACGTCTTGGCCCTGGCCCGCCTGATCCGCCTCGCCGACCCGGCGATCCTGGACTCGGGACCGGAGTTAAGGAGTCTCTATACAGGTCTCCTTCAGGAGATCCGGTATCGGGGCGGCAGGGTGGAGGGGTACGCCAGCCGGCTCCACTACTTCTCCGACTGGATCTACGACAACCAGGCCCGAGGCCTGGTTCGGGAGATCACCTCGGAGTTGGGGGGTGTGCCCGACGTGGCGGCCATCGACTACATGACCCGACACCCGGAGCAGTACCCCCAGATGGCCGAACCCGGGGTGTTCGAGGCAATTCTGGAGCGGGAGGCCTTCCTCAGCCGGATTCCCCGAAGCAAAATCCCCCTGGAGGACCTGGAGCACCGCCTGGCCGGAATTCAGAACGGTGACATCCTGGCCATGACGAGCACCATCGAGGGCCTGGACGTGGCCCACGTGGGGCTGGCCCTGTGGCAAGGCGGCAATCTCCACCTTCTCCATGCCCCCTTGGTGGGAGATTCCGTGGAGGTGAGCCGCTACCCCCTGGTGGAACGACTCCAAAGGATCTCCGGCCAGGACGGGGTGCGGGTGGTTCGGGCGCTCCCGCCTAGGGGCCGAACACCGCCGGAATGAGGAAGAGGCCCGTGAGGGTCGTCAGGAGGATGGCCAGAAGGTTCATCCCCAGCCCTGCCCGCACCATGCGGGGGATGGTCAGGTAGGGTGAGCCGAACACGATGGCATTGGGGGGGGTGGCCACAGGCAGCATGAAGGCCATGGAGGAAGAGAGAGCCACCACCGCCATGAGGGTAAAAGGGTCCTGGTGGAGGGCTGCCGCCACACCCGCCATGAGGGGCATGGCCATGGTGGCTGTGGCGGTGTTGGAGGTCACCTCGGTGAGGAAAATGAAGAGGGTGGCCGCCAGGAGCACGACGGCACCCACCGGCAGGGTCCCCCACCCCTCCAGCCACCCTCCGATCCAGCGGGCCAACCCCGTCTGCTCCATGGCCCGGGCCAACGACAACCCCCCTCCGAAGAGGAGCAGGACGCCCCAGGGGATCCGCTGGGCGTAGCTCCACTCCATCACGAATTCGCCGGAGCGCCACCCCACCGGCAACAGGAACAGGAGGATGGCGGCTCCCATGGCGATCGTGGAGTCCCGAACCTCGGGGGCAAAAGAGGCGATGCCCGGCAAGGTGAAGGGTCCCAGCGGTTTCGGCTCCCTGAAGATCCAGGCCAAGGCCGTGGCCAGAAAGACGAGGGCCACCAGCTTCTCCCCCGCCTTCATGGCGCCCAGGGCGCGACGTTCCTCCTGAAGGACCGGCCCGGCATCGGCTTCGGTGCCGTCGGGGGGGAACAGCACATAGACGAGCAGCACCCACCCGAGGGGCAGAAAGACCGCCACCAGCGGCACCCCCACCAGCATCCACTCCAGAAACCCCACCTGCCTGCCCAACAGCTCTTGCGCCGCGGCGGCCAGCACGGCGTTGGGGGGGGTGCCGATGAGGGTGCCCACGCCCCCGATGGAGGAGGCGTAGGCCAGGCCCAGCATGAGGGCGATGCCCAGGGGGAAAGGGTGCCGGGCGGGGTCCAACTGCCGGGGACGGAAGGCCTCCGCCACGGCCATGGCAATGGGGAACATCATGGCGGCTGTGGCCGTGTTGGAGATCCACATGGAAAGGAACGCCGTGGTGCCCATGAAGCCCAACACCAGACGGCGGGGGCTTGTCCCCACCACCGCCACGAGATTGAGGGCAATCCTCCGGTGGAGACCCCACCGCTCCATGGCCAGCGCCAACACGAACCCCCCCATGAACAGGAAGATGACCTCGTTGGCGTAGGGAGCCGCCGCCTGGGGCATATCCAGGACCCCCAGGGCCGGGAAAAGGACGAGGGGGACCAGGGCGGTGGCGGGGATGGGGATGGCCTCCGTCATCCACCAGAAGGCCATGAGGAGGGTGACGGCGGCCGTGCGCCAGCCTTCGTCCGAAAGTCCCTCGGGGGCCGGCAGGCTCAGGAGCAGGAAAAAACCTCCCACGCCTGCCAAGAGACCGAGTCGTCGGTGTCGGTTCATGCCCGCCTCCTCCCTTGCCCTGCCCCGGAATCGGCCATCGGGAGCTATCTTGAAGGGCCCGCAGCGGATGGGCAACCCGAAAACTCAATCCCGACCGGAGGAAGGTACGGTATGGAGGAGCCACACGCCCGGGCGAGGTCGCCCATGCCGGATCATGGGGACCCGTCCGGGGAACCCCCCACCCGGGATGCCCGGGACCTCTCCCCTCGTTCGCCGTCCGAATCGGAATCGGTGGTGTCCGAGCTCATGATGCCCCATCAGGTGAACAACCACGGGAACGTGTTCGGTGGGGTGATCCTTTCCATGGTGGACCGGGCTGCGGGGGTGGCGGCCATGAGGCATTCCGGGCGCCCCTGCGTAACGGTCTCCATCGATCGGGTCGACTTCAAGGAACCCATCTTCACGGGTGAGCTGGTGACCTGTAAGGCCAGGGTGAACTACGTGGGAAGGACCTCCATGGAGATCGGGGTCCGGGTCGAGGCCGAGAATCTCCTCACCGGCCGCACCCGCCATACGAACACCTGCATCCTCACCTTCGTGGCCATCGACGCCCACCACCGGCCGGTTCCCGTGCCCCCTTTGCGCTTGGAGACGGAAGAGGACAGGCGCCGGTTCCGAGAAGGTCAGCGGCGCCGGGAGGTCCGGGAGGCCTTGGACCGGGAACTGGCCGAGCGGGCCAAAGGGGGGGAAGAGGAGCCCTAGGCAGAAGGGGGCCGCCCCCCCCCGCGGTGGCGTTTCGACCGGCCCCGCCATCGGTTGACAGTCCCTTCCGCCGACCCTACAATGCGCTCCACAAACGAGCCACGGGTGGGTCATCCCGGAAGCCGGTGGAAATCCGGCGCGGCCCCGCCACTGTGAGAGGTCCGAGGAGCACCTCGGAACGCCCCTGAACACATGCCACTGGGGAAGTTGCCCTGGGAAGGCTCAGGGAGCGGCCTCGAGCCAGGAGACCTGATCCGCCCGGAACGTTCCACGCACATCTCCGAGGGGAGATGGCCGGAGCCGCGCCCTTGGGCGTAGGACCCCGTTTCCCCCGGAGAGGAAACGGGGGTTTCTTATGCGTTACGCCTGCGAGGGACGGGCGACCCCTGGGGGGATTGCGCCCAAACGTCTGCAACGTCTGTGGACCTTGCTCGGGATCCTTGCCGGTCCGGCCGTGGGTTTCCCCGCCACCGGCCAGGGTCAGCTCCGACCGGGAGAGCCGATCCGACCCATCGAACTGGAGGGGTTCGTGGTGACGGGGGCACCTTTCCCCCGCCCCTTGGGCGCGGCAACCTCCCACGTGACGATCCTGACGGGGGAGGAGCTGCGGAGCCGGGGGGTGAGCCGAGTGGTGGATGCCCTCCGGGAGATCCCGGGGATGGTGGTGGTCCAGATGGGTTCGTGGGGTGGTGTGACCTCGGTCTTTCTCAGAGGGGCCGAAAGTGACCACATGAAGGTGCTGGTGGACGGGGTGGAGGTGAACCAGGTGGGGGGAGCCTACGACCTGTCGGGGCTCCTCACCGCCGACGTGGAGCGGATCGAGGTGGTGCGGGGACCCGCCTCGGCCATGTATGGCTCCGACGCCATGGCCGGCGTCGTTCACGTCATTACCCGTAGGGGAAAGGGGGCCCCACGAACCTCCTTGGACCTTCGGGCTGGAGGCTACGGGCGCCGGGAGGCGTCCCTGGGCCTGAGCGGCGGGGACGCGGTCTTCGCCTACTCCCTCTCCGCCGCTCAGGCGGCCGCCGATGGGATCCTCCCTTTCAACAACCGCTTTCGAAGCACGGGGCTTTCGGGCACCGCATCCTTTCTCCCCGATCCTGGGACCCGGGTGGAGGTGACGGGCCGCCTGGGCGAGCGGGTTTTCCACTTTCCCACGGATGGTGCGGGTAACCTGGTGGACAGGAACGCCTACACCTTCGGCAAGGAGAACCTGATCTCTCTGGAGGCGGAACGGGTCTTGGGCCCTCGGTTCCGGTTTCAGGTGGCGTTTCGGGGATACGGGTGGAACGGCGGAACGGACGACGCTCCCGACAGTCCCTCGGACACCTTGGGGGTCTATGCCTTCTCCAGCCTGGATGCCCTGCAGCGCAAGAGTCTGGATCTCCGGACCCATTGGACGGTGGCTCCCAGGCTCTTGGTGTCTTTCGGGACAGAATGGGACGAGGTGGACCAGCGTTCCGTGTCGGAATCCCGAAGCCAGTGGGGCCCGTCCTTTTCCACCACCCATTTGGGGAGGATGAACCGCGGCTACTACGCCCACTTGCTGGGGGCAGGCCCACAGGTGGCAGGTCATCTGGGGGCCCGCTGGGAAGACGACGAGCGCTACGGGAGCTTCTTCACCTGGCAGGCGGGCCTTTCCTTCCAGGCGTCCGAGAAGGTGGGCCGGATCCGGCTGAATGCGGGCAAGGGAATGAAGGAACCCACCTTCTTCGAGACCGCCAACACGGCCTACACCGTGGGCAATCCCGACCTGCGACCCGAGCAGTCTCAGGTTTGGGAAACGGGGGTCGAGCGGGCCATCCTGGACGGACGGGGAAAGGTGAGCCTTTCCTGGTTCCATCAAGAGCTCCGGGACCTCATCCAATACACCTTTTCCCCCCCCAGCCCGGGGGCACCCAACTACTACAATGTGGCCAAAGCCCGAAGCCGGGGCGTGGAGTTCACCGGGCAGGCAACCCTGGGGGGGACGGCTATCTCGGGGGCCTACACCCTGCTGGATACCGAGGTGCTGGACGCCGGGTTCGACGAGGGGGTAGGGGCCATCTTCGTGAAAGGGGAGCCCCTGATCCGGCGTCCCCGTCACCAGGCCGGCTTCTCCCTTTCCGGTGGCTTCGGCCGAGTCCGCTGGCACGGAGACCTCCGGTGGGTGGGGGAACGGAAGGATCGCGACTTCGGGACTTGGCCTGCCAGCCCCGTCACCTTGGAGTCCTACAGCGTGGTGGGAGCAGGGCTGGAGATCCCCCTCAGGGCGGGGGGGAAGGGGGGATGGGAAGGAGGGCTCACCCTGAAGGTGGAGAACCTCCTGGACGCGGGGTACGAGGAGTCGAAGGGGTTCGCTGCTCCGGGCCGAGTCCTGTTGGTGGGAGTCCGTCTGCAAGAGGCCGGTGGCCGCCGGTGACGAGGGGGGCGGCTCTGGCTTATCTTGCCCTTCATGCGTGCGGTGACTTTTCAGGTTTCCGTGGGCAGGTACCTCCTGGCCCGCACCCTGGGGCGGGTGCGTCCGTCCCTGAGCCTCGGCGTGTTGGGGAGCCTCCGACTCCGGGAGGTTCCCGAGCCACCCCTCCCCGGGGAGGAATGGGTCCGCCTGGAAATCAT
>JAUQOX010000012.1 GCA_030550695.1 Gemmatimonadota bacterium
CGGAGTTCTTTTCGGGCGGCTCTGTGAGGGCGAATGCGAAGCATTCGAGGAGCTGGTGCGGCGCTACTGGTATCCCCTGGCGCGGTACGCCCGTTCCGTGACCGGCGACCGTTTCAGCGCCGAGGATGTGGTGCAGGAAACCTTTGCCTATCTTTGGCGCACCAGGCCGAACTTATCCCCCTTCGGCTCAGTTCGGGCCCTCCTCTACCGGACCGCCCGCCACATCGCTCTGAACGAGTCCCGCCGGGCCCGCGTCCGCCGGCGCCACGCCCGGGGTATGGGCAGACTCCTGGGCGAACCTCGGGGGGATACAGATATCGAGGCAGCCCTCGAAATGGCCGCGCGGGCCGAACTCCGACGGCTCCTGGAGAAGCATATCGGGGCCTTGCCCTTTCGCCGCCGCCAAGTCTTCCTTCTTGGCTATGTCCATGGGGTTCCCCAGGGAGAGATCGCTGAAGTCTTGGGGATATCCCTTCAGACCGTGCGGAATCAGATGTCCGCTGCTTTGAAAGAATTGCGGCATCGCCTTCGGACTTACGCGGAATAGCCGCAAGCACGTCGGGTGCCGGTGACGCCCGCAGCGACCGCCGACTTGTGGAGAGTGCCAGGAAGCCGTCCGGGGCCGCGGCTAATCCCCCACTGGCCCCGCCTCCGAGAATCTGCTGATGGAGCCGGCCGGTTCTCCCCCGGCTGGCTAACCCCCCAACAGTGCCCTCTCCAACTCTTCCCTGACCCAGGGATTTTCTTCGACGGTTCTGCGGTTCAGGAGCGCCTCGGCGGCCTCGAACCCCCCATCCCCCGGAACCCCGAGCCGACCCAGGATTCGGCCCAGCGCCCAGGCGGCATGGCCCCGCACCAGGGGCTCGAGGTCTTCCAGGGCCCGGGCAAGGATCGGCACAGCCTGCCGCGATCCCCAGTTCCCCAGGGCCACCACCACGTTTCGCAAGAGACCACCCCGCCGGGCACGCTTGACGGGTGAACCGCTGAAGCGCTCCCCGAACGCCTCGTCATCCATCCCCAACAGCTCCTCCGCAAGCGACAGGAGAGAGGGACCGTCCAGTCCGGGGGAGGCTCGGTAGGCCGGCTCCTCCGCGTCCGAGGCAAATTTCCGGTTCCAGGGGCACACCTCCTGACAGATATCGCAGCCGAAGATCCGGTTGCCGATCTGGGGACGAAGGTGAAGGGGAATGGGCCCCTTCAGCTCGATGGTGAGGTAGGAAATGCAGAGGCGGGCATCCATCATCGGTGCCCCCGTCCGGTCCCTCCCCAGCAAAGCCCCGGTGGGGCAAGCTTCCAGGCAAGCCGTGCAGCTGCCGCACCGGTCGGCGGTGAAGGGAGGATCGGGGGGAAGGGGGAGATCCACGAGAAGGATCCCCACAAAGAAGAACGAACCACGCCGGGGGTGGATGAGCATGGTGTTCTTGCCGAACCACCCCAGCCCTGCCCGCCGGGCCAGTTCCCGCTCCAGGATGGGGGCCGTATCCACGTAGACGCGCCCCTGGACCCGGTCCGCAAGGCCCCGGGTCCGGGCCTCCCGGCCGAGCCATTCCAAGAGATCCAGGAGTCGCGCCTTCAGGACATCGTGGTAGTCCTCTCCACGGGCGTAGCGGGCCACCACCCCCCTGGAGGGGTCCTCTGGAACCCCGGGAGGATCGGGCTGGGCATACTCATGAAGGGCGACCACTACCGACTGCACATCCGGCCAGCTCTCCGCCGGCCCCCCCCTCCGGCGCACGGCGTCGGGACGAGCCAGGTAGTGCATCTCGCCGTGGAAACCCCAACCCAGCCAAGCCGTGTAGAAGCCCAGGTGTTCCGACGGGGCCGGGGAGGCGACCCCCACCGCGGACAGCCCGAGGCGCCGCGCCTCCTTCCGGAGAGCCGTCACCAACTCCCCCCCCATCCCCTGCCTCCTGTTCTTGTCCATGAACGGACCTTCCCCTCGGGAACGGTTCACTTGGCCTCGAAGACACCGTCTTTTCATCCGGTCCGGGGGCCCCTCGGCCTACGGGTCCCCGGGCCAGTCCTCCGATGGTCGCCCGTCGCGTGCCCAAGATCGGCCCCCGGCTCCGGACGCGGGCGTCGGTGGCTTCCCTTCCGAGGGACCTCCTTCCCCCACCGCCGCTCCGCTCCGGTATTCCCTCCCCTTCCACCGGATTCGCGAACCCCTCGCCCAGCTGCGCACGACGATGACCCCTGCCACCAGGGACGCCATGGGGTAGAAAAAGCCCACCAGCGGACTTCCCCCCATCATCATCGAGGCGATCCCCCAAAAGACGACTCCGAAGCCCGTAGCGATCGCACCCCACACCAGCCAGAGCCCTCCTCCATGCCCCAGCAGCACCCCCAGCAACACGGCCGGGGGCAGCAACCAGAGGAGCGTGCCGCCAAGGAGCGCCAGCGGTAGAATCGCCCCCCTCAGGGCCTTCGGAGTGGTTTGTCGGGCTCCTGTGGCCACGTTCTTGGACCACCCCTCCACCAGGTGAGCGAGGGATCGGTACATACGGGTCCGGAGGCCGGGATCCGACCTCACCACCAACTTCCACCCGCCGCGCACCAAGAGCTGGGCGAGCCTCAGATCCTCCACCACCTCCCCCCGCACCGCCCCGTGCCCTCCCATGGCCTCGTACACCTCCTTGCGGATGAGGAGGTACTGCCCGTTGGCGATGGCATGGCGCCAGCGGCGGGGGCCGAGCACCGTGCCCGCCCTGGGAAAGCGAAAGGCCAGGAGCATGAAGAACTGCGGCTGAAGGACGCGTTCCCAGAAGGATTCCATGAGCTGGCGCCCCACCAAAGTGAGGGCGTCCGCCCCGGTTTCGAGAAGCTCCCCCACGGCCCGCCCCAGGAGGCCCCCCTCGTGGGTCGTGTCGGCGTCGCAGAAGAGGAGGAGGGACCCCTGGGCCCGGGCAGCCCCTTGGGCGCAGGCCCAAGGCTTTCCCAACCAGCCGGGCGGCAAGGGTCTCCCCTCCACCACTTCCACCTTTCGGGCATTGCCCTTTGGCAGTTGCCGCACCGCCTCGGCTGTCCCGTCGGTACTCTGGTCGTCCACCACCAAGATCTCGAAGGCAGGGTAGTCCTGCGCCGTCAAGGAGGCCACACAGGCTCCGATACTGACCTCCTCGTTCCGGGCGGGGATGATGACGGACACCAAGGGGGAAACTTCGCCCGGAGAGTCCGGCGACGGAGGACGACGCGGGAGGCGGGGAGGCATCCGGATCACCAGGGCCGCATAGAGGCCCAAAACCATCCACGGCAGGAGGAGAAGAGGAAGGGTCATGGCCGTCCGAAGGGACGGGATCCGGATCGGGGAGCGGCGCTTCGCACTGTAAGCCCGACCTCCCTGCGGCTCCCCCCGTCTGCAGGCTTTCCGAACACGCTCATCGGGTGCTTCGACCTCCGGCCCGTGGCCCTGGCGACCCCATCCCCCCCTCTTTACCCTTGGAGTCGGGGCGGGCTCCTTCAGGACACCGCCCGTCAGTGCCGGAACCCCGAGTCCCCGCAGGGTTCTCCTGCCGGGGTGTTCCACCGGGAAGTCTCGTCAGGCCCACCATGTCCCGTAAAGCCCGAAGGAACCGATGATCCGCGGCCCCACTCCCATGTCCAGCCTCGACCCTTTGAAAGCCCGGACCGAGTTCCCGATCCTGGAGCAAAAGGTCTACCTCAACTCCTGTTCCCTGGGGGCCCTCTCCCGACGGTCGGAAGCCTACCTGGCCGAGTTCCTCCAACGCTGGCACACCATGGGGGCCTCGGCGTGGTACGAGCACTGGCTGGGTCGGCTGGCCCTGCTCCGCCAGCGGGTGGAAGCATTCCTCGGCGCGGAGCCGGGAACCGTGGCGCTCTTGCCCTCCACCTCTTCGGCCCTGGCCGCCGTGGCTGAAAGCCTTCCCGCCGACCGACGTCGTGGGCGAAACCGGGTGGTCTGCTCCGAACTGGACTTCCCCACCTTGGCCTACCAATGGGCCCTGAAACCCGACATCGAGCTGGTGATCCTTCCTTCGGAAGACGGGGTGGGGATGGACCCCGAGCAGTTCGCCGAGGCCGTGGACGAGCGGACCCTTCTCCTGGCCACGAGTCATGTCTTTTTCGCCACGGGTTTCATCCAGGATCCCGCCCGGCTGGCGGCCATTGCCCACGGGGTGGGGGCCTACTGCCTGTTGGACGGCTACCATGGGGCTGGGCAGGTGCCCCTGGCCCTGGCTGAGACGGGGGTGGACTTCTACACCACCGGCCCTCTGAAATGGCTTTGCGGGGGACCGGGGCTGGCCTACCTGTATATCCACCCCAGCATCATCCCCACGCTCCAGCCCACCATCGCCGGCTGGTTCGGGGCCAAGAACGCCTTCCGGTTCGAGATCCGGCGCTTCGAGCCCCACGACGACGCCCGGCGCCTGGAGATGGGAACTCCCGCCATGGCCACCGTCCACACGGCGTTGGGAGGCCAGGAGATCCTCGAGGAAGTGGGCGTCGAAGCCGTGGCGGCGCGTAACCGGCACCTCACGGAGCGCCTCGTGACCTTGGCCCGAGACGCCGGATTCGGACTCACGACCGCGAAGGATCCCTCCTGTCGCTCCGCCATCGTCATGATCCGACACCCGGACCCCCCGGGGGCCGTGGCCCACTTGGCCCAGGAGGGGATCATCGTGGACCACCGCCCCGGTCACGTTCGGGTGAGCCCCCATTTCTACAACACCGACGAGGAGGTGGAGCGGCTGGTGGAGGTCCTGGTCTCCTTCCGGGGTTGAGGCCGGGCGCGGAGCCTCCACCTACCCTTCGTTCGCCCCCCCTACCTATCTTGGAGAGGAGTTCCGGCCGGGGGCACCGGCCAGGGGAGAATGGTATCCTCCCCACGGCTTGTCAGGATTCCCCTGTCGGTGGAGCCCCGGGCGGGCTGCCCCGACAGGCAGATCCGCTTCTTCCCGGTCCGTCACGAGGCCTAGGCCTCTCCAGCCCACGAGGATCCCATGCCGAAACCCTTTCCCCGCGCCGCCCTCTTCGCCGCCCTCCTCCTCCCCATCCCCCTCTCCGCCCAAGGGATCGCCCTGGCCGCCCGAGCCGGTACCCTGGGCTTGGGAGGGGAAGCCGCCTTGGGCCTGGGCTCCCGCCTGGTGGTGCGGGGGGGCTACGGCGTCATGCCCTATGAGTACGACGGCACCTTCCAGGGCGAAACCTACACCGTGGCCCTGCCCAAGTCGTACGCCTCGGCGGGAGTGGACTTCTATCCCTTCGGGAGCGGCATTCGCCTCATGGGCGGCTTCCTTCGCCGCTCCGGCGACGTGGAGCTCAGTGCCACCTTTTCGGGCAGCCGCCGCATCGGAGACAAGGACTACACGAGCAGCGGCACCCTGGAGGCCACGGTCGTCCAAGAGAAGACCACGCCGTTCCTGGGGATCGGCTTCGGGAAGCACACTGCCGGCGGCTTCGGCCTCTTCTTGGACCTGGGGGTGGCCTTGGTAGGTGAGCCGGCCGACGTGAAGCTCGTGGCCTCGGGGCCGGTGGCCACGCTCCCCGGCATCCAGCAGGACCTGGCCAGGGAGGAAGCCAAGATCGAGAACGACTATGGGACCTTCCTCCAGTACTGGCCCATCCTGAGCCTGGGTCTCAAGCTGCCCCTCGGGGGGGGACGCTAGCGGTTGAGCGGAGTCCAGCGGCCACCGTCCCTCAGCCGGTACTTCTCAAGGACCCGCTCCAGGGCCTCGCCCAGATTCACCTTCTGCTCGTTGGCCAGGACCAGGAGGACGAACAACACGTCTGCCATCTCCAGGGCCAGGTCCTGGGGCGGCTCGTCGGGTTTCTTGGGTTTCGAACCGTAGCGGTGGTTGAGTTCCCGAGCCAGCTCCCCCACCTCTTCCACGAGACGGGCCAGGTTGTGGAGGGGGGGCCAATAGCCCTCCTGGAACTGGGAAATCCACTCGTGCACCCGCGCCTGGGCTTCCTCGAGGGTCATGGTACCAGCACCAGCTTGCCGAAGACCTCGCCCGCCTCCAGCCATTCGTGGGCACGACGGGCATCTTCCAGGGGAAGGACGGCGTGGATCACCGGGCGGATTCGGCCGCGGAACACCAGGTCCATGGCCGCCCGAAAGTCCGCCGGGGTGCCCATGGTGGAGCCCAGGATGGAGAGCTGCCTCCAGAAGACCAGGCGGATCTCGGTTTCGCCCCGGGCTCCTGTGGTGGCCCCGAAGGTGACCAGCCGTCCTCCAACGGCCAGGGCCCGGAGACATTGCGGCCAGATTGCCTCCCCCACCGAATCCAGCACCAGATCCACCCCCCGTTTGCCGGTGTCCAGCCAAACCTGTTTCGCCCAGTCCGTGGCCCCACGGTCATAGGCCACGTGGGCCCCCAGCTCCAGGACCCGGGCCACGTTTTCCGGCCCCCGGGTTACGGCGAACACCTCCGCTCCAGCCAGCCGTGCCATCTGGACGGCCATGGTGGAGACCCCCCCGGAGGCCCCCGTGACCAGGACCCGCTCCCCCGGCCGGAGGCCGCCCCGCACGAAGAGGGCCCTCCAGGCCGTCACCGAGACCAGCGCCGCGGCGGCGGCCGTCTCGAAGGCCACGCCCTCGGGGATCTCCACCAGATTGGCCGCCGGCACCACACAGTACTCGGCAAATCCCCCCTGGGTGTGCTCGCCTAGAATGCGGAACTCCGGCTCCGGCAGGCTCGGTCCCGAAAAACGGCCCTCGTACCAGGCGTAATCCAGGGAGGGGTCCGCCACCACCCGAAGCCCCGGGGGAATCCCCGCCACCCCTGGTCCCAGGGCGTCCACCTCCCCGGCCACGTCCGACCCGCCGATATGGGGCAGGGGCACCTTCGGGATGGCCCCCCGGCGCACCCAAAGGTCCAGGTGGTTCATGGACGCGGCCCTGACCCGAAGGCGCACCTCCCCCGGCCCAGGCTCGGGGAGGGGCATCTCGCCTTCATGAACCACGTCCGGGCCTCCGAATTGTTCGAAAATCGCCGCCCTCATGGTCCCTTCCTCCTCCGTGTCAGCGTTTCCCGTTGCGCCGGCCCTCCACCGGCGGCCCTAGGGCGTCCCCGACGCGGCGGCGCCCTGCCGATCCGAAGCCTCCCGGGCTATGGCTGGGCCTTTGCCCAGCTCGGCCCGGGACGTACGGCTGGGGCAACGTTACCCCACCTGTCCACGCCTCGGCAACCTACCTAGGTTATCGTCATGACCGACGACACCGCGCCCTTGTCCCCTCCCGAGCCTCCGGACGAGGCGCCCGACGGCACCCTCGGGGGGTATCTGTCCCTGCACCGCCGCCCGCCGGCCTTCCTCGGATCCGACGGGTACCCTTACACCGTTTCCATGGAAACGGAGAAGACCCCGAACCTGCTGGCCCCCTTCTGCGCCTACCTGGTGTTTCCCCGTTGGGCCCCCACGGGGGCAGGAATCCTCGGTCACCTGGAGACCCCCACCCTCCGGGAGTGTCGGAGCCGCCAAGAGGCCGAGGCCTTTCTCGGTTCCCTGACCCTCCGCCAGGTGCAGGCACTCCTGGAGGAAGCCCTGAAAGCCGCTTCAACCCGAGACGACCCGCATGCTTCGGAGAACCCTCGTTCATCTGAGTGAGTCGCCCACAGCCAAGGCCGTGGTGACCCGGACTCCCTTGCGTCTCATGAGCCGCCGTTTCGTCCCCGGCGAAACCGTCGAGGATTTCCTCCGGGCCGCAGGGGAAGCCAACGCCCTGGGGCTGGCCGTTACCGGGAACTATCTGGGAGAAGCCGAGCACGACGAACGCACGGCGCGCCAAGCCGTGGCGACCTACCTGCGCATCCTGGAAGGAATCCTCGGCCGAGGGATCCGGGGCAACATCTCCGTCAAACCCACCCAGGTGGGGCTGGAGATCGGGAAGGACTTCCTGAAGGACAACCTCCGTCCCCTCCTGGACCGGGCCCGGGAAAGGGACGTCTTCATCCGCTTGGACATGGAGTCGTCGGCTTGGACCCAGAAGACCCTGGAGGTCTTCGAAGAACTGTGGGCCGAGGGGTACCGGAACATCGGCCCCGTGCTCCAGTCCTACCTCCGCCGCACGTTGGACGACGCCCGCCGTATGAACGAGCTCGGCGCCCGTGTACGTCTCTGCAAAGGGGCCTACGTGGAGCCGCCGCACCTGGCGTTCCAGGAGAAGCGGGAGGTGGACCGGAACTACCTGGAGGTGGCGAAACTTCTCCTTTCCCAGGGGGTTTATCCGGCCCTGGCCACCCATGACGAAAGGATCATCGACTCCCTCAAGCGGTTCGCCCGGGAAAACGGTATCGGACCCGAGGGCTTCGAATTCCAAATGCTTCATGGGGTGCGCCGCGATCTCCAGCAGCAGCTTACCCGGGAAGGTTACAACGTAAGGGTCTACATCCCCTTCGGAGAATCCTGGTATCCCTACTTGATGCGCCGCCTGGCCGAGCGGCCTGCCAACGTCCTGTTCTTTGTGGGAAGCGTGGTCAAAGACTCTCCCCTGGGCTTTCTCTGGCCCGGCAATCGCCGGCGGTGAGGTATCGGGCCCCATGAGCGGACCGCCGACGGGCCCTGGACCGGTGGACTATCTTCGGGTCACCGAGATCTTCCACTCGATCCAGGGAGAGTCCACCTGGGCCGGCCTTCCGTGCGTGTTCGTGCGCCTTACCGGCTGCCCGTTGCGATGCGTCTGGTGTGACACGGCCTACGCCTTCTACGGAGGCGAGAAGGTGTCCCTGCAGGAAATCCTGGAGCAGGTGGAGGCCTTCCGTACCCCCTTGGTAGAGATCACGGGCGGAGAGCCGCTGATCCACCCGGGAGCCTTCCGCCTGGCATCGTTGCTCCTGGATCGAGGATTCACGGTGCTGGTGGAAACCTCCGGGGCTGTGGACGTGTCCCCCTTGGACCCCAGGGCCCACAAGATCATGGATCTGAAATGCCCAGGGTCCGGGGAGGAGGCGCGCAACCTGTGGTCCAACCTCGACCACCTCACCCCTCGGGACGAGGTGAAGTTCGTGCTGAAGGACCGCTCCGACTATGAGTGGGCCGTCCAAGTGATCCGCCAGCGAGCCCTTGATCGCAGGGTGGAGGAAGGTAGCCTTCGGGCCCTCCTCCTCTCCCCCGTCTGGGGCGAGCTGGAGCCTCGAAGCCTTGCGGAATGGATTTTGGCGGATCAACTGCCGGTAAGGATGCAGCTCCAACTCCACAAGCTGATCTGGGGGCCGGAGGCCCGGGGGGTATAGGTCGGAACGTGGAATCTCAGATCACCGCGAGAAGCTGTGTCCGGGCCCCCCGGCTGGGGCGCTGGCTTCCCCACCCGGGAGCATCCCCTTTCCCAGCTCCGGTGGCTTCCCGCCCATGACCTCCGTGGCGGAACTCCCCTTTTGGGCCGAGGGTCTGAGGGCGGCGCTCCGGGAAAAGTCCCGTTCGTCGCCGTCGGTGGCGGAATCGGGAGACCCCCCCGGTCGGATGCCGGCGTCGGTGGCCGTGGTCCTCCGGGGAAAGTTCGACCCCGAACTCCTCCTCATCCGGCGCGCCGAAGCTCCGGGAGATCCCTGGTCGGGCCACATGGCCCTCCCCGGCGGGCGGCGCGACCCGTCGGATGCGGACCTCCTGGCCACTGCGGTGAGGGAAACCCTGGAGGAGACGGGGGTGAACCTCCGAAAAGAGGGAGAGCTGCTGGGCACCCTCGAACCGGTGCTTCCCGCCACCCGACACCTGCCCCCCTTGGTCATCCATCCCTTCGTCTTCGCCGTGCCCGGTGCCGTATGCGCCCGGCCTGCCTCGCCCGAGGTTGCCGAAACCTTTTGGGTCTCCCTTTCCCGTCTGAGGTGTCCCTCGTCGGCCGGCACGGTGGAGATCCCGCTAGGAGGGGGCCTCCGCTCCTTTCCGTGCATCCGCGTGGGCGACCACGCCGTCTGGGGCCTCACCTACCGTATCGTTCTGGAGTTGATCCGCCTGATCCAGGGGCTGGAACAGGTGTCCGGCACCTAGCCGTCGCCCCCCAGGGGAAGGCTTCCGGACCGAGCCCGTCCGGAATGCCCGCGGCGCCCGCCGCCCAGCCCCTCCTTCCCTCAGCCCGCTGCACCCTGAGCCGTCTTGGTCTATGCCGGCGGCGGGAGCAAGGATCCCCGCCTCACCCTTTCATTTCCCCGGATTCTCCACCCACTCGGCGATGAAG
Source organism: Gemmatimonadota bacterium (assembly GCA_030550695.1). Classification (GTDB taxonomy): domain Bacteria; phylum Gemmatimonadota; class Gemmatimonadetes; order Longimicrobiales; family Gaopeijiaceae; genus JAUQOX01. Next base: position 10,130 of record JAUQOX010000012.1, read on the forward strand.
ATGTTCGTGTTGCCGGGGTGGCTCTCGTTCCGATTGGAGCCGAAGACCAGGTACTTGCCGTCGGGGCTGAACATGGGGAAGCCGTCGAAGCCGGCGGTAAAGGTGATCTGGGTCAGGCCGCTTCCGTCCACGTTCACCATGAACAGATCGAACTCCCTGCCTCCCGGCTGATGGAAGTTGGAACTGAAGAGGATCTTGCGACCGCTGGGGTGGAAGTAGGGAGCGAAGTTGGCGCCTCCGTTGTCGGTGACCTGGACGGGGTTGGAGCCGTCTTTGTCCATGACAAAGATCTCCAGGGCGGAAGGACGGATGAGACCTTGAGCCAGAAGCCGCCGATACTCGGCCAGTTCCCCCTCGGTCTTGGGGTAGCCTGCCCGATAGACGATCTTCTGGCCATCAGGGGAGAAAAAGGCGCCACCCTCGTATCCGATCCGGTGGGTCAGGCGCCTCACCTCCGAACCATCCCCCCTCATGGTATAGAGCTCCAGATCTCCGTCCCGCATGCTGGTGAAGACGATGAGATCCTCCACCGGGGAAAAGGTAGCCTCGGCATCGTAACCCCAGGCGAAGGTGAGTTGGGCAAGTCCGCTGCCGTCCTGGCGGGCCACGAAGATGTCGTAGGTGGGGTAGAGGGCCCAGACGTAGCCCTGGGACAGGTCAGGAGGGGGGGGACAAGCCGGCTCCCAATGGTGGGTGGAAGAGAACAGGATCCGCTCTCCATCCGGATAGAAGTAGGAACAGGTCGTCCGTCCCGTGCCGGTACTGACCCGTCGGACGGCACCTGTGGCCAAGTCCAAGGTATAAATCTGGTCACAGCCCTCCCCCTGGGCCCGGGCCTGGAAGATCAGTCGGGTCCCATCAGGAGAGAAGTAGGCTTCCGCGTTCTCCCCGCTAAAGGTGAGCTGGCGGAGGTTGCGCAGATGGACCTCCCGGGGGTCCAGGAGGGAGTCCACCGGGGGAAGACTCTCCAGGAAGGGCAGGGCCGAGGGTTTCGCGGAAGGGGTGGTGTCGGCAGCGTTGGGGACAGCAGGAAATAGGGAAGGGGCAGGGCCACCCTGCGCCACCGATAGCCACCCACCCCCCAGGGCGGCGGCAGCCACCACGAAGGGCCAAGGAGCGGAAAGTCGCATGGTTCGCAAAGGACAGTGGGTTCAGGGTTTCTGGGGCATCCAGCACATCTTCGGGCGCCGTTGGCCGCAGGCGATACGGACTGCCATCTCCTGGCTCGCCTTGGCCTTGCTCTTACCGGGTTGCGGGGGAAGAGGTTCCGCGGTCTCGGCCCAGGCCCCCCAGGCTTGTCCCTCGCCCACCGCCATTGCGGCCGGATTCACCGGAGCCATGGCCCATGTGCGATACTTGGCCGACGACGCCCTGGAGGGGCGGGAGGCGGGGAGCCCCGGGGGAAGGTGTGCGGCGGAATACATCGCCGAGACGTTCCGCCACCTGGGGTTGGAGGGCCCCGGGCCGGGTGGGTCCTTCTTCCAACCCTTCCAGGCCCGCATGGGAAGCTTCGTGGGGGCCGGGAGCGCCCTGCGGATCGGTCAAGAGCGCTTTGCCACCGGCCGGGATTGGCTCCCCTTCGGGTTTTCGGCTCCCGGTTCCGTGCGGGCCCCCTTGATCTACGGCGGACCGGGCGTGAGCCGGCCCGGCACGGAGGAGGACGTGTACGCCCGTCTGGATCTGACAGGGAAGATCGTCGTGGTGGAGGCTTCCGATCCCCAAGGGGGCGCACCGGGCAATTTGGCGGGTGACCCCCACTTCAAGGCCACCGTGGCGGCGGGACGGGGAGCCGCGGCGGTCCTCATCCTCCTGCCGGAGGGCGCGCCCCTTCCCGACCCCGAGGCCGAGCGGCGACCCCCGGTACGGATCCCGGCGGCGGCCGTGGCGGGCTCGGTGGCCGCCCGCATCCGGGAAGCCGCACAAGCCGGAGGGGAAGGGGAAGTCGTGGCCGAGGTAGAGCCCCGCATGGTGGAACTCTACAACGTGGCCGCCCTTCTGCGGGGCTCCGACGCCCGCTGGTCTGACGAGGTGGTGGTTCTCGGGGCCCATTTCGATCACCTGGGCCTGGGAGGGCAGGGGTCGCTGGACCCGGACCGCCGGGCGGTCCACAACGGGGCCGACGACAACGCCAGCGGAACCGCGGCTCTGCTGGAGGCGGCCCGTCGGTTGACGGAAGAGGGGAACCGCCCCGCCAGGAGCATCCTTTTCCTGGCCTTCGACGGGGAGGAGAAGGGTCTCTGGGGATCCGCCCATTACGTGAAGAATCCCCTCGTTCCTTTGGAAAAGACGGTGGCCATGATCAACCTGGACATGGTGGGTCGCCTTCGGGAAAACACCCTCACCGTGTACGGCACGGGTACAGCGCTGGAATGGCCCCAGGTGGTGGAAAAGATCAACGCCCTTCAAGCCCTTCCCTTCCAGCTTTCCCCCATTCCCGACGGGTTCGGCCCATCGGACCACAGTTCCTTCTACGGCGAGGGGATCCCGGTCCTGCATCTCTTCACCAACACCCACTCGGAGTACCACCGGCCCGAGGACGATTGGCACCTCATCGAGGCCGAGGGCCTGGAGCGGGTGACGGCCCTGGTGGCCGATCTCCTTCTGGAAATGGCCGGATCGGCGGACCGCCCCCCCCAAGAACTCACGCCCGTCGAGGCGCCTGCTCCGCCCCACGGCGCTCCGGCCGGCCCTGCTCGAGAGGCCCCCGCCACCCCCGGTTATGGGGCCTACATGGGCACCATCCCCGACATGACCCCCCAGCCCTTCGGGGTACGGATCACAGGCGTGAGGGAGAACAGCCCTGCTGAAAAAGCTGGGCTCAAAGCCGGAGACATCCTGGTGGAGTTGGGCGGGATGGAGATCGCCGACCTCTATGCTTACACCTACGCCCTCCGGTCCCACAAACCCGGCGACGAAGTCACCGTGGTGGTCCTCCGCAACGGCGAGCGCCTGACCTTCAAGGCGGTGCTGGGGGTGCGGGATTGACCCCGGAGTCACCCCTGGGAGGCCGCTGGCCGAAAGGGGGCCTTCCTCTCCAGGATCCTCCCGGGGGCGGCCTCGACCCAGCTGAAGCCCGCCGCGGGGCGGCAAAACCACGCCACCCGCAGGGTTTGGCCGCCCCGGTCAGCCGGCTCGCCGGAGGGGGAAGGCGTCAACCCAGGAGGTCGAACTGGTCCGGAACGGGCTTGGCCGTGCGTTCCTGACCGCCTTCTTCCTCCTGGGCGCCCTCTCCCCGGCGGCCGCCCGGCGCACCCTCCCTTCCCTCCCACAGGCGGGTGACCTCCGCCACCCTGTCCCCCACAGGAAGCGACACCACGTTCTTCCCTTTGGACCGCCGGTGTTGGAGCGGCACCTCGTCCACCTTCAGGGGAACGACCCTCCCGGCAGCAGAAACCACCATCACTTCCTCCCCCTCCGAGACTTCCAAGGCCGCCACCAGATTTCCCCCCCTGGCCTCCGCCCCCGTGAGAAGGGCGCCCATCCCTCCCCGGTTCTGCAAAGGGAACTCCTCCACAGCCACCCTTCTGGCCGTTCCGTCCTCCGCCACCACCAGGACCTGCGCCTCCCGCCGCACCACCAACACGGCCATCACCTTGTCTCCCGGTTTCAAGGCCATGCCTTTGACCCCCTGGGCCGTTCGGCCCAGGACAGGAACCTGCGTTTCCGGAAAACGGATGGCCCGACCCTGTCGGGAAATGAGAAGAAGATCCGCATCGCCTCCGCTCGCAACCACGTCACAGACTTCGTCTCCATCCTTGAGCCCCGTGCCGATGATCCCGCCTGCACGTGGGTTGGAGTACTCCGCCAGCGCAGTCCGTTTCACCACCCCGGCCCGAGACGCGAACAGCAGGTACCGTTCTGCCGAAAGGTCCTCCACAGGAAGCACGGCTACGATGGGATCCCGACGATCACCTCCCACCAGGGCATAGAGGGATTGGCCTCTCGAATGACGGCTCCCTTCCGGCACATCCAAGACCGAGAGGAAATACACGTGGCCTTTCCGGGTGAAGACCAGAATCCATCCCTGGGTACGGGCCACGAAAAGACGTTCCAGATAGTCCCCCTCGTATCGGTCCATGGCCGCCAGGGCCTTCCCGCTGCTCATGCGCCGACGGTAGAGATGCATGGGGATCCGCTTGACGAAGCCTTCATGGCTGACCGTCACCACCACATCCTCGTCCGCCACCGAGCTTTCCAGGGAAGCCTCCTCTTCGGCCTCGTCCAGGAGCGCGGTACGTCGCCCATCGCCGAAACGGCGGACGACCTCCTCCAGTTCCTCCACCAGGACATCCAGCTGCCGCTCCACGCTGCCCAGGATCTCCTCGAGACTCTGGATCAGGTCGACAAGACCCCTCAGGCGCTCTTCGAGCCCCGTCCTTTCCAACGCGGTGAGTCGCGCCAAGCGCATGTTGAGGATGGCTTCAGCCTGCACCTCGCTGAGCCCCAAACGAGCCTGAAGCCCCTCCAAGGCCTCTTTCCTGTCCTTGGACCGCCGAATCAGATCTACCACCTCTTCGATGCGATCCAGAGCGACCAAGAGGCCCTCCGTGATGTGCCGCTCGGCTTCGGCCTTGGCCAGGTCGTGCCGCGACCGTCGGCGAATGACTTCCAGGCGATGGTCGCGGTACTGCTCCAGCAGTTCCTTGAGATTGAACTCCCGGGGTTGGCCGTGGTCCAGGGCAAGGAGATGGGCTCCGAAGGTGGTTTGTAGGCTGGTGCGCTTCAGCAGGGTTCGGAGCACCCGGCGGGCATCGGCGCCCCTTTTGAGTTCCAGGACCAGTCGCATCCCTTCCCGGTCCGACTCGTCCCTGAGTTCCGAAACTTCTTCCAGCTTCCCCCGCCGGGCGAGCTCGGCTATCTGCTCGATGACCTTCAGTTTGGACACCCCGTACGGGAGTTCCGTGACCACCAGTTGCTCTTTCCCTCCCCGGAGCACTTCCTTGACAAGCCGGGCTCTCACCAAAAGGCGCCCCTTCCCGGTCTCGTACATCTCCCGGATCCCCTCCCTTCCCACCAGGAAGCCGCCCGTGGGAAAGTCAGGTCCGGGCAACGCCCGCATCAGGTCGCGGACGGTACACTGGGGATCATTCACCAAGATCTTCAGGGCTTCGGCCACCTCCCGAAGATTGTGGGGTGGCACGTTGGTGCTCATCCCCACGGCAATCCCCGCGCTTCCGTTCACCAGCAGGTTGGGAAGCCGCCCAGGCAGGACCGCAGGCTCTTTGAGACGATTGTCGAAATTGGGGAGCCAGGCCACGGTGTCCTTGTCGATGTCCGCCAGGAGCTCCATGGCCGGGGAGGCCAGCCGCACTTCCGTGTATCGGTAGGCCGCCGCGGCGTCGCCGTCGATGGAACCGAAGTTTCCCTGCCCCTCCACCAGGGGGTAGCGCAGGGAGAAGTCCTGCACCATCCGAACCAGGGCCTCGTAGACGGCGGCGTCGCCGTGGGGATGGAACTTCCCCAAGACCTCCCCCACCACCGTAGCACTCTTCTTGAAGGGCCGATCCGGGGTGAGCCCCAGCTCGTACATGGCGTAGAGGATGCGGCGGTGCACCGGTTTGAGCCCGTCCCGGACGTCAGGAAGAGCCCTCTGGACAATCACGCTCATGGAGTAGTCCAGGAAGGACTCCCTCATCTCCTCTTCGATGAGTCGGGAAAGGATCCTCTCCCGCTTCTCGACCGCTACCATACCCTGCCTTTCGTTCCTTTGGCCGAGGCCCCTCCAACAACCCTCAGGCCAGGGCTATGGGACCCTGAGGGGCCATGACGTCGAGGGTGAGGGGAATGGAAACCTGATGGATCCCATCCACGGAAACGTCGAAGGCATACCGGCCCGGCTTGGGGAACACGAGGTTTCCCAGGTTCACCACCTGGGGGATGCGGATCCGTGCCGCCGGGTCGGGCCCCGATGCCCCGACATGGATCTCGCCGTTGACCCCCATGACCTCGGCGCCTTCTTCGTCCTTCAAACGGATTTCGACGGTATGCCGGCCCCTGTCCGCAAAGGAAGCCACGAAGCGAAGGACCAGGGCGATCTGGGGATGGCGGGCCGGAAAACCGGAAGTGGTAATCCGGTCAAAGACCCCAAGGATATTGAGCTTCCCCGCCGCGTCCACCGTGGCCGCATCGGCCAGAAGGGCCAGGTCGATTTCCATTTCGATCTCCCTTGTCTGGAGAAGGTCGCCCCGCCGGCCCTTCCGGCCCCCCCCTTTCCGGAAGGGGAAGGGAAGGCTTGCCGGCTTCGACCCGTGGAGTCAATCCCGGAGCAGAAGGTCGCCCACCACGAGGCCCGCCGCCAGATCCACGGCCGCATGGGCCACCACAGCCGGCCATAGGGACCCGCTGAGCAGAAAGGAAGCGGCGAACAAGGCGCCGAGGAGGGTCGCCCGGGCAGCTCCCAGAGGGCCCTGGTAGACATGAGCCAAACCGAAGGCCAAGCTGGAGACCACCACCCCTCCCAACCACGATTCCACCAATCCGGCCAGGACCGGCAAAAGGTAGCCCCGATAGGCCAGCTCTTCCCCCAACCCCGCCGCCAGGGAGAGACCGGCGAAGGCGCTCTTCTCGCTGGGGCTTCGGGGAAGGAGGGCGGACAGGAGCGGTTTTTCCCTCAGCCCCGCTTTGCGCCGAAGAACCAGGAAGACCGCCACCAAGACAGCTACAGCAGCCGAGACGCCGCCGCTCCAAGCGACGAGTTCGGGAAATCCTATGGGCACCAGACCCATCCTTTCCCAGCCCAGGCTGCGCCGCCCCACCAGGAGAGCCCCCCAACCCAGGAGCAGGATGACCATTCCCGAGGACAGGTAGATGGGGAGCCGGGGAACGGACTCCTCCTCCGTCCACAGCAGTTGGGCCACCCCCAGGGCCGGAAGGAAAACCAACAGGAGAGAGGTGAAAGCGGCGTCCCACACCCCCAAAGAGGTGCCATGCCAAAGGCCCACCGCCAGAAGGAGCCAGCCGGCCACCCCCACCCCAAACCACCGGGACTCCACTTCGCCCCTGTCCCGTTCCCCGGCGTTCTCCATGGCCCCCCATCCTCCCGTCTTGGTTGCCCGGCGGGGTATGCTATTTTTTCCCCAGGTTGCACCACGCCCCCTGGAACTTCGGGGAGGCAGCGCTTTCCTTCAAGCGTGGGAGGGTGCGGAGCTATGGCGGCAGACAAGCCACAGGGCCCGGCCCGTTTCAGGGTGGTGAACGCCCTGGACGCCCCGTACGTGGGTCGCATCATCCGGCTGCGGCTCCAGGAGGGGGAACCCCCCAAGATCCGGGACCTGAAGGGCGCCCGTCTCCTGGCCCAATCCCCCGGCGGTCAGACCGAGACGCTGCGTGTCCTGGGCTTCCCCGCCACCGGCGGAAAGCCCTCGGACGACCGTCTGGTCCGGACCGGGCGGGTGGACCTCTTGGTGGGGACGGAGAACGGGGCGGGGCGGCCCAGCGTCTCCAACCGGTGGATCGTTATCGGCCCCTTGTAGCCTTCAGGTCCCCCTCAGCCCCGGCGGCTCCCGGGAAAAGGTGGCCACGAACCACCGGCGGTAACGCTCCAGGCCTTCCGGGTCCTCGCGAAGCCAGGCTGCCCGTTCCTCGGCGAACTGCTCCCGACGGGCCGTGAGGAGGAAGGCATCCAGGAAGCCGTTCTCCTTCGCGTAGAGGATTTCCTCCAGGGGATCATAGGGGGTGGCGCTGTAGACGCTTCGACCCAGATACCACACATCCGCCACCCTGGAGAGGATCTCCCTCTCCAGGGTGAACTCGTCCATGGCCGAGGCCCCCGGCAGGAACTCCTCCAGCCGCCCCATCTTCCGCATCAGATGGAAATGGGCGTAGATCATGTACGCCATCCCGGCCTCGGGGGATTTCCGGCTTTCCACGCCGATCTTGGCCGTATCCCCGGTGATGTAGAGGGATTCCCATGGGTAGGCGGGGGTATCCCGGGTGACCTCCTCGATGAGGAAGGTGGGGTCTTCCCGGATGTTCCGCTCCTGGCGCCGGAACCACCGGTCGATCTCTTCCAACCTCTTCTGGTCCGGGGCGATGCGGGCGCCGGATCGGATTACCACCGGGCGGGGGGTGGGGAGGGCGGGATCGCCGAACCCGCAAGCCACCAGGAGGGTGGCCGCGACCAGGGACGCCGGAAGGGCACCGCGGCCCGAACTTCCCCTCAGGGGGAAAAGGGTCTGGAAGGGGTGAGGCATCATGGGAGGTCGCCGGAAAAAGAGTTTTCTCAAAGCCCTCTTCAAGCCTTTACTAACCCCCCACCGCGGGCATTGGGTCCCGGGATCTTGCAGCCCAGGGGCCCGGGACAGCCCTGCGGGCCCGGGCTCCGGGTGGGACCTGTTCCCCACCGGTAGGACGCCACTCCGCCGAAAAAGCTTGACACCCGACCGCGGATGGACGGTATTGGGGGGCAGACGGAGGGAGATCGGAATCACGACTGGCGGTCTGTGTTCCCGGCGGTAGCGAGATGAGCAAGGAAACCGAGGGATTCAGCCCACCCCAATCCCTCACCCCGGAAGAACTGGGCGACACGCTGGCCCGCTTGGTGTGGGAGAGTTTCTCGGACTTCCTCACCGAGGGGGAGTCCGGAGGTCTCCTTGGGGAGCTGGGGATTGCGTTGCAGGACGGCTTCCCGGTGGGGGGAAAAGCTGAGGAAATCCTCATCTTCTTCATGTGGGCCCACACCCGGGCACTTCAGCTGGCCTTCCTCGGGCGGGCGGAGGGGGAACTGGTGCGGAAGGGGCTGGACGCTTTCCATACCGCCATCTTCGAGGACATGGTGGCCAATGGGACTCCCCGAAGTCAGCTCCCCCTTTTCGAGCAGCACGTCAGCGCCCGCTATGCCGAATACCATGCCGCCGCTGCCCTCTCCGACGCCCACTTGGGTCGAGCGGTGGCCCGGCGCCTCGCCAAGGGCCGCAAGCCCTCCGAATCCCTTGGGCCGGCCCTGACGGAGCGGGCCCTCGAGGTGGCCAAGCCCCTGCGGGATTTCCTGGAAGAGGTGGAGCTGGTCCCCTGACGAGGGAAATCCACCCCCCTCAAAGGCCTAGAGAGGAACGGATCAGGGGACTCATCCGATCGGGGGTCCACGGGGGATCGAAGGTCAGCTCCACCTCGGCCCGTTCCACCCCTTCCACCTTGGCGATGGCCAGCCGAGCCTGGTTGACGATTTCTCCGGCCACCGGGCAGAGGGGGGAGGTGAGGGAAATGACCGCTTTCACCTCCCCACCCTGGATCTGGATGTCGTACACCAGCCCCAGGGTCACCAAGTCCAGCCTCAGCTCGGGGTCCTTGACCGATTTCAAAGCGTCCCGGACAGCCTTTTCGGTAACGGCCATCGATTTCCCTTTCCTTCGGGTCGGAGAAAGGCGGGTTAATGTTTCCTCAAGAGGAGGACGGAGGTTTCCACGCCCGCCTGCCCCCTTGCCTTTTTCAACGCTTTCTGGAGGGTGGCCACGATCTCCCCCACCGGCTTGCCCTGGAGGGAGGCCACCAGATCCGCCGCCCCACGTAACAGCCCCGTGGGGGCTTCGGAGAGCACCAGCAGTTCGTCTCCGGGCCCAAGCCCCACGGCGTGCCGATCGTAGCGAAACCCCTCCAACACTCCAAGGGGAGGCCCGTGGCTTGGAAGTTCCTCCAGGACCCCGGTCCGTCGGATCACCGCCCCCGAGCACCGCCCCGCCGCAGCCCATTCCACCGCCTTTTCCCCCACGGCCAAGAGCCCGACCTCCACGGGTTGTTCGATCCCCTCCACCGCCGCCGCCACCATCCCCTGGTTGGCCCCCTCGAGCAGTCTCGCCAGGTCGGCGTCCCGAGCCGCCAGGCTCCGGAAAAGGGCCTTGGCCAGAGCAAGGTGATGCCCGGCAGGCAGGCCGTCGCCGCCCACCTGCATCACTGCCAAACCCACCCTTCCGTCGGCCAGGGGGAAGTGGTCCCACACCGTGCGGCCTTCACCCGTGTCCTCCAGCTGGGTCCCCGCGGCAAGATCATACCCTGGGGCCCGCGGCGCTTCCCGGGGCAGGATCCCCCTTTGGATCACGCGGCTGATTTCAGCCACGTCCACCCCCCCGGCGGGCCCGCCTTTGGCTCCCAAACGCTCCAGAGCACTCAAGCGGAGGTCCAGGGCCCGGAGGGCCCGGGACAAGGCTGCCATCACCCGCAGGGCGATGCGGTTCTCACCCAACAGGCGCCGAAATCCCTCGCGGTTCACCCGGAGCAGGACCGAGGCCTCCCGAGCCCTGGCTCCGGCCGAACGGGGGGCATCGTCCAGCAAGGACATCTCCCCGAAGGCATCGCCGGGGCGGCGGTAGGCAAGCTTCTCGAAGGAGCCGGATTGATGGGCCACCAACAGCTCCACGCCGCCGGAGTAGACGATGTAGAAGGAGTCTCCCTCGTCCCCCTCCCGAAAAATCCATTCTCCTTCTTCCACCTCTACCCGCTCCACCAGGGACGCCACTTGGGCCAGGTCCTCGTTGGAAAGACCCTCGAAGAAAGAGACCTTCCGAAGGAGCCTGAGCACCTCGTCCAGCGGCCAATTCCGATCCTTGACCTGCACGGCGACGCCTCCTACCGGGGGGAGTAAGGAAAGGTCCAATCTAAGATGGCCGCTCGGGGGTATGAAAGGGAAAGCGTTCCTCACAAAACCCTCCCCGGCAGGTTCGGGCCTTTCGTACATTCCAAGAGATCGAGACGTGTTTCACCCCCCCTGGAGGCTTTTCTTGGATCCCCGGACTCGAGGACCCGCCGCAGGCTCCCAACCGGCGGCGGACCGGCAGGAAAGGGAGGAGGTTACGGTACGGTGCTGGGGAACCCGTGGCTCCATCCCGAGCCCAGGCCCTGCGACGGCCGGCTACGGCGGAAACACCACCTGTCTGGAACTGCGGGCCGGAGACCGCCGCCTGATCTTCGATGCCGGCACGGGGATCCGTCTGTTGGGCAACAAGTTGCTCTCCGAGCAGACCCGCGAGGCCTCCATCTTCCTCACCCATTTCCACTGGGATCACATTCAAGGGTTCCCCTTCTTCGCTCCCGTCTACAATCCCGAGTTTCGCCTCCGAATCGTGGGCCCCGAGCAGGAAGGCGCCGGTGTGGAGGCCCTCTTTGCCGGCCAGATGGGGCCCATCTACTTCCCCATTCCCTACGAGGCCCTCTCCGCCTCCCTCTCTTTCGAGCACCTGAACGAAGGTACGTGGGAAGAGGACGGAATTCGTCTGATGGCCATGCGGATGAGGCATCCTTCCTTTACCGTCGGTTACCGCGCCGAAGTCCATGGCAAGGTGGTGGTGTTCATTCCGGACAACGAGTTGCTGGGTGGACCTTTCCCCGCCGTTCGCGGTTGGAGGGAGAAGTTGGAGGAGTTCGTAGGGGGGGCGGACCTCCTCATCCACGACGCCATGTTCACCCAAGAGGAGTATCCCCGGCGGGAGGGGTGGGGGCACTCCACCTTTGAGCAGGTTCTGGAGCTGGCCCTGGGTGCGGGCGTGAAACAGCTCTTTTTCTTCCATCACGCCCCCGAACGGAGCGACCAGGAGCTGAACCAGATCCTGGCCCGCCTTCGCCATCACGTTCGGGAACGGGGGTGGACCCTGGGGGTCCACGCGGCCTTCGAGGGAAAGCAAGTCGCCATCCAGGAGGGGTAACGTGAAGCGCAGTGCCACCCTGGCTCTCCTGCTGGGCCTCATCCCGACCCTCGGCGGGGCGCCATCCGAAGAACTGCGGCCGCCGAGCCGGTGGGCGCTCCTCATCGGGATCAGCGATTACATCCACTTCGGGGACGAACCGGGAGGGGATCTCCCCGGGGCGGAAGGAGATGCCCTGGCCCTTCGAAGCGTGCTGATCGAAAGATGGGGGTTCCCCCCGGACCATATCCGCCTGCTGCTGAACCACGAAGCCACCAAGGAAGCCATTCGGGAGGCCATGACCCGTTGGCTTCCCTCCGTCGCCCGCGCCGGAGACCACATCACCATCTTTTTCGCGGGGCACGGCTCTCAAATGTGGGACGAGGACGGAGACGAAGACGACGGGCTGGATGAAACCCTGGCGCCGGCCGACGTCCGCCGAGAGACGACGGAAATGGACATCAGCGACGACCTGATGAGGGAATGGCTGGCGGGGCTCCCCACCGACAACGTCGTGGTAATTCTGGACAACTGCAACTCGGGCACAGGTACCCGGGACGTGACCCCCTTTGCCCGGACCCGGGAACTCCGACGGAACCTGGAGGCCCTGCCGAAACCTCCGGCCCTCGCCCGCCGCTCCCTGGGAGAGGCCAAGGATCCCACCGCCTTCGACGCCGGGGCAGGGCGGGTCTTGGAAATTTCCGCCGCCCAACCCTACCAGCCCGCCGTGGATGCTTTCTTCCCTGGAGAGGACGGGGGTGAGGGATTTTTCGGAGGGGCGTTCACCACCTTCCTGGTTCGGGAGTTGTGGCGCGCGCCGGCCGGCACGACCTACGAGGAAATCTTCCTGCGGGTGCGGGAAGCGTTGAAAAGGAAT